>CAIPGJ010000343.1 GCA_903864555.1 uncultured Pseudomonadota bacterium
AGTATATAAGGGTGCTCTGAAAGACCCTGTTTCTCTGAGCTCATTCGCAGGAGTGCCCAGGACGGGTCCCCGTTTTTTCGGGGTTTTCCTTTTTTCTGTCCCTGTCAGGCTGCGCCGGCCGGCCGTTCATCGGATACATGCGCGAGACCAGCTTGATCTGTTGCACGATTGACTGCGCCAGCCGGCACACAACGATTTCGATCAGCACCGCCACCACGGCGAGGCAGGCCCTGGCTGTCCCTGTGTGGAGGGCGGGGACGGACGATCCGTCTCATAAGGACAGGCTGATGCCTGCCTCCTGTACCACCTTGCGCCAGCTGTTGGTCTCGGTGACGATCATCTGGCGGAACTGCGCCGGGGTATTGCCCACGACTTCATTGCCATCAGCCTCGAGGCGGTTGCGGATTTCCGGCAGCTTGAGCACTTTCACCATGGCTTCGTTCAGTCGATTGACGATGGCCGGTGCGGTTGCGCCTGGCGCAAACAGGCCGGTGTAAGAGCCATAGTCATAACCCGGTATCGCCTGTTCGGCCACGGTCACCAGTTCCGGCAGCAGCGTGCTGCGCCTCTCGGCCAGCATGACGATGGGTTTGAGCTTGCCCGATTTGATCAGTGGCAAGGCCTGGCCCAGGCCCACGCCGGTGACATCGAGCCGGCCCGACATCAGGTCGGGCATGGCGTCCCCGGTCCCCTTGTAGTGGATGAAGGTGACCCTGGTATTGGTCGCCCCATGCAGCCAGGAGCCGGATAGATGGCCACCGGCGCCGGCGCCCGTGGTGCCCCAGTTGATGCGGCCCGGGTTGGCCTTTGCATAAGCCATGTATTCGGCGAAGTTCTTCGGCGGAAAAGAGGGCGTGGCCAGCAGGACCACTGGGCGTTTCGTCATCAGCGTGACGGGGGCAAAGTCCTTTTCCACGTCGAAGGACAGGTTCTTGTAAAGGCCGGGGAAGGTGGTGAAGGCATTGTTGACGATGAGCAGCGTGTAGCCGTCCGGAGCAGCCTTGGCGACGTAGGCGCCGGCAATGGTGCCTGCCGCCCCGAGCTTGAACTCGGTAACGAAGGGCTGGCCGAGCAGTTCCTGCAGTTTAGGGGCATACAGGCGCATCTCGAATTCCACCGGACCGCCCGGGGCCAAGGGCACCACCAGCGTGACCGGCCTGGCAGGGTATGCCGGCGTGGATTGGGCCAAGCCGATGCCCGGACAGAGCATCAGCAACGACGGGACAATGGCTGACCTGCATGTGCGTAACATGATTCTCCTCCAGGGCTGGTGGTCTCGGGTGGCCTGCATGTCGGGCCTGGGCTCTGTGGCACCATTCCGTCCAGTTTAAGCAAGTTCACGCCAGGCCATCACGCCTGATGATCGCGCCCGGTGATGCGCGCATCGCAAAAAGATATTTCCAAGAGGCCCCGACTGGGTCTACCCTCGCGTCATGCCGGGTGTGACAGGCGCATCCCCAGAGATGCCGCCATGCCGGGTCGTATCCCGAGGAGGAAATGCCATGAAGCCTGCACTGCGACTGTCGCTGTCCCTGTCCATGCTGTCCTGTCTGCCCCTGATGCTGGTACATGCCACGGCGGGGGCGCAGGCGCCAGCACCTGCGGCAGCGACCAACTGGCCGACCCGCGTCGTCACCATCATTGCCCCGTTTGCCGCCGGCGGCCCGGTGGACCTGGAAGCACGCATCTATGCGAAGAAGATGGGTGAGCTCACCAGCCAGAAGGTGGTGGTCGACTACAAGCCCGGCGCAGCCAGCTCCATCGGCGCCGGCTATGTGGCACGGGCTGCGGCCGATGGCTACACCCTGCTGGTGGGCACGGCCGGCCTGCCGCTGATGCCCAGCCAGTTCAAGAACCTGCCCTTCGACATCCTCAGGGACTTAGCGCCGATCTCGCAGATGAGCGAGCGCACCTCGCTGCTGATCACCCACAACGCCTATCCGCCAAAGAACCTCAAGGAGCACTTCGCCTACGCAAAGGCCAATCCGGAGAAGGCCACCTATGGCTACAGCAGCGGGTCCAGCCTGCTGGTCGGTTCCTGGCTGCACAACCTGTCCGGCACCAAGGTGACCTTTGTCGGCTACAAGGGCGTGGGACCGGCTTCCACTGACCTGATGGCCGGGCGCCTTGACCTCCTCTCCTCGACCATTGCCGCCGCTTTGCCGCTGATGAAGTCCGGAAAGATCCGCGCCCTGTCGGTGCTGGGTACGCGTCGCAACAAGCTCACCCCCGACCTGCCGACGGTACCCGAGCAGGGCGTCCCCGAATTCGACTACGCCGGCAACTGGTTCGGCTTTCTCGCTCCCTCGGCCACGCCGCCTGCGGTACTGAACAGGCTGGCCGAACTGACGCAGGCCGTGGCGCGCGCGCCGGACGTGCTGTCGCAGCTGGACGCCCAGGGCAGCATCATGGTCGCCAGCCGTCCCGAGGAATTCAGGAAGCTGATTGCCACGGAGAAAGTGCGCTGGGAGCGTGTCCTCAAGGAGTCGGGGATACAGCTGGGTGAGGGGGATTGAGTCCGAGGCAGGCTCGCTGGTCGGGAGGGCGCTTGCGTCGAAGCTCGATGTGATCCGTATAATCGCGGCAGCTCTCGCGCCGACGAGGGGAATCCTGGAGGAGGGATCAAGATGCAACAACATCAAAGGGCCATCAAGCTCGTTGTCAGCGGTGCTTTCCATGTGGTGTTCGCCACGGCCATGGCCTTGACGGCAACACAGGTGCTCGCGCAAGCCTGGCCCACCAAGCCGGTGTCCATCGTCGTACCGTTCCCGCCTGGCGGCGGCACCGATGCCTTCGCGCGTCCGCTGGCGCCCCAGCTCACGCGCCAGCTCGGGCACAGCATTCTCATCGACAACCGGGGCGGGGCTGGCGGCACCATCGGCGCATCCTTCGCCTCGAAGGCGACGCCGGACGGCTATACCTGGTTCCTCGGCGCGGCCCACCATGCCATCGCACCGGCCATGTACCCCAAGCTCGATTACGACATGGAGCGCGACTTTGCCCCCATCACGCTGGTGGCACTGCCGCCGCAGGTGATCGTGGTTAATCCGAAGAACATCGCCGCCGATGACCTGAAGGGCCTCATCGAGTACCTCCGGGTCAATGGCAAGAAGAGCAATTACGGTTCCGCGGGCAACGGCACGTCGCACCATCTGGCCGGTGAATTGTTCAAGCAGATTTCCAAGACCGAGATCACTCATGTGCCCTTCAGCGGCGCCGGACCGGCACTGCAGGCCTTGATCGCCGGCACCATAGACCTGTTGTTCGACGGGCTGGGCTCGTCGGCACCGCACATCCGTGGCGGCCGCATCAAGGCGATTGCCGTGGCCGCGCCCAAGCGCTCGCAGGCCTTCCCCAATGTGCCCACGGCGGCCGAAGCCGGGCTGCCCGGTTACGAAGTGTCCACCTGGTATGGCCTGTGGGTGCCCAGGGCGGTGCCGCGCCCGTTGCAGGAACGCATTCACGGCGAGTTGCAGAAGGCCATGAATTCCCCCGAGCTGAAACAGGTGTGGCTGAACAACGGCAGCGAAGTTCCCAGCATGAGCCAGGAGCAGTTCGGCCGCTTCTTCAGCGACGAAATGCGCCGCTGGGGCAAGATTGCCGCTGACTCCGGCGCCAAGCTGGACTGACGCGCCGCATTGAAAGGCAGGCATGGCCTGCCACTCTTCCTGTCACGATGGCAAGCTGCCTGACGTGACGCTGCAAGCCACCCGGGCCGTGATATCCAAGGTCCGGATTTTCCCCGAGAGATGCATGAAAGCACCGCGCAATGAGCATTGACCCGCTTGACCTCCGCCACAAGGCCGTCCTTGACGGTCTGCTGCTCAAGATACGCGGCGTGGAGGCAATGGACATGACCGGCATGCCGGCTTATTTCGTCGGCAAGAAAATGTTCGCCTGCATCTGCAATGGCGGCGTCGGCATCCGCATCGCTGCCGGGGACGCCGCCAACCTGCAGTTTTTCCGCGGCGATGTCGTGCCCTTCCAGCCCAAGGGCCGTACCAGCACCCGTGAATGGATACAGATCAACCACGAGAATTCCGCCGACTACGAGAAGGACCTGCCGCTGTTCGATGCCTCCATCGCCTTCGTGCGCAACGCGCGGTCCTAGGCAGCAGGCATTCCGTCCCGACGGACGGGCGCGGAAACTTCGGGGAACCGATGCCGGTTCATGGTTTTCTTCCCGACAAAAACGGCATGAACATGCCCGTACCCACACTATTCAGGGAGTCGCTGCATGAGCAAACAGGAACTGACCGGCAAGGTCGCCATTGTCACCGGCGCGGGCAAGAACATCGGACGTGCCATTGCACTGTCACTGGCCGCGGAGGGGGCCGCGGTGGCCGTCAATGCACGGGCCTCGCGCGCGGATGCCGAGGCCGTCGTGAAGGAAATCGAAGCGGCTGGCGGCAAGGCCGGTGTTTTCATGGCTGATGTCGGCGATGGCCCGGCGCTGCAGGCCATGATCAACGCCGTGGCGGCACAGTTCGGCCGCCTCGATATTCTGGTGCTCAATGCCGCCCATCGCAACGAGGCTCCCTTCATCGACCTGACCTTGGAGGACTGGCGCCGCGCCATGTCCACCACGCTGGACGGCGCCTTTTTCGGCATCAAGGCGGCGCTGCCCCATCTGATCAAGGCTGGCGGGGGCAGCATCATCACCCTCGGTGGTGCCAAGGCCCTGTCGGCCTCGCCGCACCGGGCGCATGTCGCCGCGGCCAAGCATGGCCTGGTCGGCCTCACCCGCACCCTGGCGAAGGAACTGGCCGAGTACGGCATCCGGGTGAACTGTGTTTCCCCGGGGCCGATCGACACCAGCCGGCCTGGCACGCGCACCGACCTGAAGACATCGGTGAAGGACATCCCGGCTGGTCGCCTGGGTGTGCCAGCAGACATCGCCGCCATGGTGCACCTGCTCTGTTGTGAGGGCGGCAGCTTCATCACCGGACAGACCCTGCACGTCAACGGCGGAACGCAGATCTGAGCCGCCGGCATGACCACCCTGCATCCGGGCAAGCTATTGCTGAGCAAGTGGACTGCGGTCACACCGCTGGCGCGGCAGAAGCATTTCCTGGTGACGAAGGTCATCCTCCCCGAACCGCCTGATGTGAAGGTGGAGTGGGTGGAGATCGAGGCCGTGTATTCAAAGCGCGTGCGCCGTATCGCCTGGCGCGATCTGCTGGACGAGTCAGTGTGGCGGCAGGGGTGGGTTTAGCACTGGTTTGAGGCTGCTCCGAAGCCGGTCCAACGCAGTGATCGGCAGACCGGGATTCATCGCCGCCCCACGCACCCGATGCGGGCGCCGCAGGGCGTTTTCAGCGACTGCTGACGGCAATGTCCTCAACGCTCCGGTCGAGCCTACTTCATCCCCGGCAGGTATTTCGACTTGAACTGATCGTAATAGTCGCTGAGCGGGCTGCCTGCGCATTCGCGCGCGAGGTCACCCACCAGGTCTTCCAGGTAGACGATGCTGACGCGGGTACGGCCTTCCTCGGTGAGCAGCATGTCGCAGGCCTTGCGTGCCTCGATGGCGATGTCACGATTGGCCGCTGGCAGCACCAGCACCACGTGGGTGGTTTCCGAGAGGTGGGAAAAGAGCCTGAGCAACTGGTAATTTTCCAGGAACACCGTTTCTTCGCGGCAGCGCGGGGTGAGGCAGGTGGATGCCTCGACCATGGGCAGCCACACCGTCCTGAACTTCTTCTGGTGTTCCGCATCCACCGGCGCCTTGCCGTATTCCAGTTCGGTGTACTTCAGTTCGAAATAGATATCACCGACATCGGCGTGGTGAAGGTGCAGGTCGAAGCTGGTGGGGTGGCGTGCCGTCTCGACCGACGAGGGCTCCTCGAAAGCGGCGATCCAGCCTTCGCCGGTCTCGATGCCGATGCCTTTGAGCAGCGCACCCAAGCGGTTTTCCGCGATCAGCGGGTAGAACAGGTTGATGCACAGCGCCTGCGACGAATTCAGGTGGTGGAAGTAGCGGTGCAGTTCGAACTTTGAATAT
>CAIPGJ010000344.1 GCA_903864555.1 uncultured Pseudomonadota bacterium
GGACAAGGGTCGTGAGCCAATTTGATGCTGGAAAAGTGGCGATTCTGATGGGCGGTGCCTCGGCCGAGCGCGAGGTCTCGCTGATGTCCGGACGCGGCGTGCTGCAGGCCCTGCGTTCACTCGGTGTCGATGCCCACGCTTTTGACCCGGCGGAACGTGATTTGACCGAATTACGGAGCGAGGGCTTTGCGCGCTGCTTCATCGCCCTGCACGGCCGCTATGGTGAAGACGGCACGGTGCAGGGTGCCCTGGAGATGCTCGGCATGCCTTACACCGGCTCTGGCGTGATGGCGTCGAGCATCGCCATGGACAAGGTCATGACCAAGCGGCTCTGGCAGGCGCAAGGCCTGCCGACACCGGCCCATGTGGTGCTGCCGGGGGATGCTTTTCCAGCCGGCCAATTGGCGGCCGTCTGCCAGCAACTGGGTCTGCCGCTGATCGTCAAGCCGCCGCATGAAGGCTCGTCGATTGGTGTCAGCAAGGTCGCGCAGGCTGAGCAGTTGGCGCCCGCAGTTCAACTGGCCGCCCGTTACGACGCCGAGGTGCTCTGCGAGGCCTTCATTGAGGGTGAAGAGGTGACCTGCCCGGTGCTGGGCAGAGGAGCGCAGGCCCATACGCTGCCGGTCGTGCGCATTCAGGCACCGCAGGGGGCCTATGACTACCAGAACAAATATTTCACCGATGTGGTGAAGTACCACTGCCCGAGTGGATTGCCTGCCGCCGAGGAGGCCGAGATCTCCCGCATCGTGCTGGCCGCTTACCGGGCGCTGGACTGCCGCGGCTGGGGCCGCGCTGATTTGATGATCCGGGCCAGTGACCGCCAGCCTTTCCTGCTCGAGATGAACACCTCGCCCGGAATGACCAGCCATTCGCTGGTGCCGATGTCGGCGCGAGCTGCGGGCATTGACTACCCGGCCCTGTGCCTGGCGGTTCTTGAGCAGGCCACCCTGGACTATGCGCGGCCGTCTGCCGCAGTTGGGATGCTGCCATGAACAAACCTCTGCCTGTCGACATACGGCTGATGCAACACACGGCGCAAGTCTTGTGGCTTGTGCTGGCCGCACTGGTGCTGGCAGGCGCGGCTATTTTTGTCTCGCGACACGCGGTGTTTGCGATCCGAGGCATTGCTGTCAGTGGCGACGTCAGCCACAACAATGCCCTGACGCTGCGGGCCAACGTGGCGCCGCATCTCCGCGGGACATTTTTCACACTCGACCTGGGCCGTGCCCGTGCCGCCTTTGAGGCCGTGCCATGGGTGCGCCAGGCAGTGGTGCAGCGTGAGTTTCCGAACCGGCTGCGGGTGCAATTGCAAGAGCACCGGGCCGTGGCGTATTGGGGGCCTGAAGGGGAGTCCCGCCTCGTCAACAGCTTTGGTGAGGTGTTTGAGGCCAACGTTGGCGAGGTGGAACAAGACGGCCTGCCTCGCTTGCAGGGGCCAGATGGCCAGTCGGCCCAGATATGGGAGGCGTTTCAGGGCTTGCGACCCCTGTTCGAGCCGATGGACCTGGCGCTGGAACAGCTCGAACTCAGCGGCCGGGGCAGTTGGCGGGCACGGCTCGACTCCGGCGCAGTGATCGAA
>CAIPGJ010000345.1 GCA_903864555.1 uncultured Pseudomonadota bacterium
GAACTGGTGACCATGAAGACTTCCTGCAATCCGGCCAACGAGGGTGATGGCCACCTCATGGCCATGCAGCAGTTCGGCGCGAAAGTGCTCAATTCACACATGGTGGCGGCGCGCGTGCGTTTCGTCGCCCCGCGGGTGAAGAAGCTGATGCACCGCCTGCCGCCGTGGAAGGCGCTCACCGTGTTCATGGAACTGGCGCTGCATTACGCGCCCGACTGGCTGCTGCGGCCCTTCGTGATGAGCTTTCTCACCACGGTGCTGGAAGCCCAGCCCAGCCTGTTCTCGCATGGCGCCATCCTGGTGAACAAGCGCGGTGAGCGCTTTTGCAACGAGCTCGACCATCCGGAACTGAAGCTGGTGGACCAGCCCGATCACGAGGCCTACATCGTGTTCGACGAGCGCCTGGCGAAGAAGTACTCCGCCTTTCCGAATTTCGTCTCCACTGCGCCCGGCGTGGCCTATGCCTACATTCCCGACTACCAGCGCAGCCGCAAGGACATCTTCCACAAAGCCGACAGCGTGGAAGCCCTGGCGAGCCGCATCGGTGTCGATGCCGCAGTGTTTGCCGGCACACTGAAGCAGCGCAACGAAGAACTGGCCGCCGCTGGTGCCAAGGATTGTTTCAGTGTCGAGCAGGGGCCTTTCTATGCGATGGGCCCGGTCAGCTGCTTCGTCAAGGGCACCGATGCCGGGCTGGCGGTGAACGGCAAACTGGAAATCCTCGATGGCGAAGGCCATCCGGTGCAGGGTCTCTACGGCGCCGGCCTGCTGGCGCAGGGCGGCATGCTGCTGGAGGGCCACGGCCATCATATTGGCTGGGCCTTCACTTCCGGGCGCCTGGCGGGGCGTGCAGCGGCCTATCTTGCCAACACCGCGGATGCCGATGCGAAGAAAGAACGCTGAACAACACAACGACGCCGGTGCAACTGCGCCGGCCGTGATCAACCGGATGAATGAGGGTGGGTTCAGGCAGTGGACATGATTGACGGTGCAGGTGTGGCAAACGGTGACGCTTCCTCAGGCCCAGCCGACGCTGCGCACAGTGAGGAAGCCTTGGGCCTGGTGCATGGGGTAGAGCAGGTCGATGTCCTCGTCGTGGGCGGTGGCTTTGCCGGGCTGAGCGCGGCGCTGCGCGCCACCGAATTCGGCCTCAAAGTGGCACTGCTGGAGAAGGGCGCCGGGCCGGTGTGGCCGTGCAACTCGCGCTATTCGGGCGGCATCTTCCACATCGCCTACGACAATCCGCGCCTGCCGCCGGAGCAACTGCGGGAACTCATCGAAAGCGCCACCAACGGGCTGGCTGACCCGGTGCTGGCCGAGTCGCTGGCCGTGCATGCCGGCCGCACCATCCAGTGGATGCAGACGCATGGCTCGCGCTTCATCACCCTGGGCCGTTTCGGCTGCGTGCTGGCGCCGCCGCGGCCGCATACCGCGGGCCTGGTGTGGGAGGGGCGCGGGCCGGATGTCACGCTGCGCGACATGGGCAAGCGTTTCACGCAGGCTGGCGGGCAATTGCGCCTGGCCACGCGTGCCGCGAACCTGATCATGGAAGACGGCCGTGTTGTCGGCATCGAGGCGATGTCCGGCGATCAGCGTGTGCAGATCCGGGCGCGCGCCGTGGTGCTCGCCGATGGCGGCTTCCAGGCCGACCCGGAACTGTTCCGGGCGCACATAGGCCCGGCCCCCGAGGGCGTCAAGCAGCGTGGCGCCGCCAATGGCACCGGTGATGCGCTGAGGATGGCGCAGGCCGTGGGCGCTGACACCACCGCCTTGCGCGGCTTCTATGGCCATGTGCTGTCGCGCCAGGCCCTGCATGACGACAAGGTTTGGCCCTATCCGGAACTGGACCACCTGGCCGCCTCCGGCATCGTCGTCAACGATCAGGGCGAGCGCGTGCTCGATGAAGGCGGGCGCGGCGTCTATATCGCCAATGCCATCGCCGCGCTGGAGGATCCACTTTCGACCAGCCTCGTCTTCGACAGCACGATCTGGGAGCACGCCGGACGCGAGGCGCGCATCCCGCCCAATCCGCAACTGGAACTGGCCGGTGGCCTGATCCATCGTGCCGATACGCTGGCCGAACTGGCCGACAAGGCGGGCATGCCGGCTGCGGCGCTGGAGGCGACGGTGGCGGCCTACAACACGGCCTGCGCCGAACAGGCCACCGCGGCGCTGACCCCTGCGCGCACCACCGATCTGGGCGCAGCCTGCGCGATCCTCAAGCCGCCCTTCTTTGCCGTGCCGGTGTGTGCCGGCATCACCTTCACCATGGGCGGCATACGCATCGATGGCAACGGGCGCGTGCTCGATGCAGCCGGCCAGGCGATTGCCGGCCTGTATGCCGCAGGCTCCTGCACTGGCGGCGTCGATGGCGGACCGCGTGCGCGCTACGTCGGCGGGCTGATGCGTGCCGCAGTGTTCGGTCTGCTGGCCGCTGAGGACATCCCCCTGGCGCCTGAGCGTGAAGCGGCCAAGAAGGCCGCCGA
>CAIPGJ010000346.1 GCA_903864555.1 uncultured Pseudomonadota bacterium
CCCAGGATGGCATCGATGGACGCGTGGTTGATGATGCTCGCCCCGCCCAAGCCTTCCGGTGAGCCTGCCGCCTTCATCAAGGGCAGGAAGTGCTTCGAGCAAAGAAACGTCCCGGTGAGATTGACCGCCAGGCTGCGCGACCAGTCCGCTTCGCTGGTGTTCTCGAAACGCTGCTTGATGGACTTGCCGGCGTTGTTGAACAGCACATGCACCTCGCGCGATTGCTTCGCGCAGGCCGCAGCAGCAGCCTCGACCTCCTCCGGATTCGCCACATCGGCATGGCAGTACCAGGCCTCGGCCCCGGCCGCGCGCAACTCATCAACCAGTTTGCCGCCGCCTTCATCATTGATGTCGATGCACACCAGCCTTGCGCCATGCTGTGCAAACAGCAACGCCGTCGCGCGGCCGATGCCGGATGCAGCACCCGTGATCACGGCCGTGCGCCCCTTGAGCAGCTCCATGCCTAGCCCCCTCTGTCTATGTTCGGAATTGATAGCAATGCCGGCCGCGCGGCCGGCGCACTGAACAGGCTGATTTTGCAAGAGTTATACGGGGAAAACTATTTTCAGAATCCGCTTGACCGATAGACCATTCACCGTCATGATCCCTCGGCAAAAGAGATTCTGGCTACCCTACTATTATTGCTGCGTCCTGCGGCATTCTGCGTAAGCTACCCCCAATACTCGCTTGTTCGCTACCACGCCCGATTTGGCGTGGACTATCAGGATTGTTACTACTATGGAAATCGGCACTGTAAAGTGGTTTGACTCGGCCAAGGGCTTCGGATTCATCCAGCCGCAACACGGCTCCAAGGATGTTTTCGTGCACATCAGCGCTGTTGAGCGCGCCGGCATGGGCACCCTCACCGAAGGCCAGCGCATCAGCTACGACGTTGTCACCGAGCGTGGCAAGCAAGCTGCAGCCAACCTGCAAGCAGCATAATTACTGCTTCCAGTCGACAAAAAAGCGGCCCCAGGGCCGCTTTTTTTCATGACAGATGCACAATGGCGCGCTCAAGCGTAGACTTGCCGCCTTTAACCTCCCTACAACCCGCAGTGCAGGGCTGAGCCCGGACTGCAGATACCCAGAGAAAAATGTCGAAAGAAGACGTCATTGAAATGGAAGGCTCCATCACGGAGAACCTTCCCAACGCCACGTTCCGCGTCAAACTCGAGAACGGCCACATGGTCCTCGGACACATCTCCGGCAAGATGCGCAAGCACTACATCCGCATTCTGCCCGGCGACAAGGTGAAGGTGGAACTCACACCTTACGACCTGACCCGCGCACGCATCGTATTCCGCTCCAAGTAAGAGCATCTGACCCCGGGGGAACCTCCCCCATCCCCCTGGCGATCAGGGACTGAAAGGAAGCACGATGACCCAGCACTCCAAGCTGCTTGCCAGCCGTCGCAAGAAGCAATCGGCCGAAAACAAGCGCCGCATCGACCTGAAGAACACCCAGCGCGCGCGCAAAGCCGCCCTGAAGACCGCCGCCGCCTGATTTCCAGGCACGGCCCGGGAAGCCGCCCTCAAGGCGCTTCCCTGAATTGCCAGGTCGCTTGCGACATGGCTTGCACATTGCGATCACGGCCGAAACACCCACACCAGCAGCAGAAGGTTCCCTCTCCTGCGAAGCGGGGGAGGGACAGGGTGGGGGCAAGTCTGGCCAGACGCTACCCAACACCTGGCAGGCCGCTACTCCAGCGACAGCCCCAGCCGCTTGATCAACACCCCCCAGCGCTCGGATTCCGTCTTGATGTAGGCCGCCATCTGCTCGGGCGGGCCGCTTTGCATCACCGTGCCCTGGGCCAGCCACTTTTCGCGCACGGCCGGATCCTTCGTGTACGCCTGGATCTCGTTGTTCAGGCGGTTGATGATGTCGCGCGGGGTACCCGTCGGCGCGACGATGCCGTACCAGGTTTGCGCCTCGAAGCCAGGGAATAGTTCAGCCATCGCCGGCACATCCGGCAGCGTGGGAAAGCGTGTCGGCGAGGTGATGGCCAGCGCCTTCAGCTTGCCGCTCTTGACATGCGGCAGGATCAGCGGCGGCACCCCCATGATGAGTTCCGTGCGCCCACCCAGCGTGTCCTGCAGCGAGGAGGCATTGCCCTTGTACTGCACGGCAGTGAACCTGGTGTCCGAAGCCAGCTCCAGCATCTGCAGGGCAAAGTGCGTCGGTGTGCCCGCCCCGCCCAGGGCCACATTGAGCTTGCCCGGATTGGCCCTGGCATAGGTGAGCAGGTCCTTGAAGGTATTGGCCGGCACCGATGGATGGGCGAACAGGCCGTAGGGACTCGCCCCTATCATGCCCACCGGCACGAAATCCTTCTCCGGGTTGTAGGGCAGCTTCTTGAACATGTGCTGGTTGATGCTGACTGCCGTGCCCGTGGTGAGAAACAGCGTGTAGCCATCCGGCGCCGCCTTGGACACCATCTCCGCAGCGATGATGGTGCCGGCACCGGGACGGTTCTCGATCACGAAGGTGCCGCCAGTGCCCTCGGCCATGCGCTGTATCAGCCCGCGCGCCACGTTGTCGGTGCCGCCACCGGCTTCATAGGGAACGATCAACTTGACAGGCCTGGCAGGCCAGGACTGCGCCCCCGCCTGTCCACCCGCAATACACCATGCCACGCCCAGCGCGGCAAACCACGACGCCTGAATCGCTTTCATCACCTCTCCTTTGTGTGGACCAACACCGGCAGTGCTGCGTCGCGCCTGTTGAACTGCGTCGGGCGAGCGCGCCTGCTTCTGTCGTGCTGCTACGCCTTCAGTACGTCTTGTGGTCAGCCTGCGCCGCCGAGGAATACTCCTTGATCGAGACCCGCCAGTGGATGCGGTCCTCCTCCACCGGGTAGTCACCGGCGGCCTTGTGGTAACTGCTGCGGTTGTCCCACATCACGATGTCGCCCTTGGCCCATTTATGGGTGTACTGGGCATCGGGCTGGATCATGTAGGTAGTGAGTTCATCGATCATGGCATCGCTCTCGGCCTGGTCCATGCCATCGATGCTGACAATCTTGATGCGATCGAAGAACAGCACCTTGCGCCCCGTCTC
>CAIPGJ010000347.1 GCA_903864555.1 uncultured Pseudomonadota bacterium
CAGTAATCCAGGGGATGCCATTGCGGATCTCGGTCCATTCCCAGGCTGCTGTGCCTGTCTTCGGCATCGTTTTATTCAGGCTGATCTGAATATCGTCCGCCGCCGTTCGTGGGACGCAGATCAGCGATCGTTTTCCTGGCAACGAAACGACCGTGACATCGTCGTCGCTGCGCTGCCTCCACGGGTCATGTGAAGCCAGGTGGGTGAGGCTGGCCGGCAAGGAGCCTGCAATGCCTATCAGGACCCAATCCTCCGCCAAGCGAATATGAACCTTGGCCCGCATTACAAACATACCCAGCCGTTTCTGGATTGCAGGTGCCTGGGAGCGTGAGAGCATCATGCGCCAGACTCCGGACTGCTCCCAAAGTACGAAGGTGGCCAGGATACGGCCCTTGGCAGTGCAGTACGCACCCAGAGAACTTCGGTCCGAATGGCGCAAAGCGTCCACGTCACAACTCAACTGCCCCTGCAGGAATGCTGCAGCGTCGTCACCGGAAAACTCCAGAAGAGCGAACTGACTCAGTTGGGTGAAGAAGAGCCCCCTGGCCGCAGCCTGTAATTCGCTGTTGATGTCGCCAAGGTCGCGTGGGGCATCCAGCGGTCCAGGTAGGACCGTAGGGGATTCGCTGGCTGGGTGTTGGGTTGGCTGCATAGACTTCAACGAGACGGGAGTGTGGTTGGTGCTCCGTTATTATATCGACCTGCAGACACCACCCAGACCGGTCGCCCGAGTGTATCCATTTCCGCTTTTGCCTGAATTGCTGAACAGCATCCGCCCCAATGCTGAGTGTGGAAATATCTGATGTTCCAGGTGTTCTTCAGACTGTTGCTGGCCTGTGGACTTGCCGCGGCCTTACTGGGTAGTTGGACGGTGTGGTTCGCGATGTCTCCCTTGAGATTGGGGGAGGCGGGCATTGAGTTTTCCATCAAGCAGGGAAGTTCCCTGAGAGGGGCGACGCGCCAGATCGTCGATGCAGGCATTCCCATGTCTGCATGGCAGTTCAATCTGCTTGCCCGTGTCAGTGGTGCGGGTACTTCCATCAAGGCCGGTACCTATCTGGCCGAGGATGGCATTGCCCCCTGGGAGTTGCTCGGGAAGATCAGTCGGGGCGAGTACAGCATGGCCGAGGTCGTTTTCATCGAAGGCTGGACGTTTGCGCAGATGCGCTCAGCTTTGCGTGCCCATCCCGGGATTACCAATGAAACAGGCAGCATGACGGAGGCTCAGATTGTGTCCCGGCTGGAATTGCCGGGGGGGCACCCGGAGGGCTGGTTTTTTCCTGACACCTATCTGTTTCCCAAGGGGGCAAGTGATGTCGCCATCCTTGAACTTGCCCATTCGGCGATGCGCAAGCAGCTAGAATTGCTTTGGCAGGGCCGCGAGCAGGGCTTGCCTTTACGTTCTCAGTACGAGGCATTGATTCTGGCATCCATTGTCGAGAAGGAAACCGGACGGCGTGAGGACCGGGGGCATGTTGCTGCGGTATTTCATAATCGATTGCGGATTGGCATGCGGCTGCAGACCGATCCTACGGTGATCTATGGCCTGGGCAGTCGTTTTGATGGCAATCTGCGGCGGCGTGATCTCGAAACCGACGGACCTTTCAATACTTACCTGCGTGGTGGATTGCCGCCCCGCCCCATTGCCATGCCGGGACGAGAGGCGATCCGGGCGGTGATGCATCCAGCGCAGACCAATGCCTTGTATTTTGTCGCTCGAGGTGATGGCAGTAGCGAGTTTTCAAAAACACTGGACGAACATAACCGTGCCGTGCGCAAGTTCCAGCTAAAACGATAAGGATGGCAATGCAGCAGGGGAAATTCATTACCCTCGAAGGGGTCGACGGTGCTGGCAAGAGCACCCATGTGGAGTGGCTTGCCGGAAAGCTTGCCAGTCGGGGGGTAACGATTACGGTCACGCGCGAGCCTGGCGGGACCCCGTTGGGCGAGAAACTGAGGGAACTGGTGCTGGCCGACCCCATGCACATCGACACCGAAGCGCTACTCATGTTTGCGGCGCGCCGGGAGCATCTCGCGCGAGTCATCATGCCTGCCCTCAACCGGGGTGACTGGGTACTTTCGGATCGTTTCACGGATGCCACATTCGCTTATCAGGGGGCAGGTAGAGGCATGCCACTGGATCGGATTGCCGCATTGGAGCGTTGGGTTCATCCGGGACTCCAGCCGGATCTGACTCTGGTATTTCATGTTTCAGTGGACGTCGCCGAAGCACGTCGTGGGCGCCGGTCGGATGGCGCCAAGGACAAATTCGAGCAGCTGGATCGGGATTTTTTCAATCGCGTCAGCTCTTTCTATTTGGAACGGGCACGAGCAAATCCGCAGCGCATGCGTGTCATTGATGCCAGCCGCAGCATTCCAGATATTCAGAAAGAACTTGAAGAAATTATTTTATCAATATGATAAATAATGATAAATAGTTGGAGCGTCTCGGCTTGGCAGGGTCTTATGGATTGGCGGTCCAGATTACCCCACGCCTTGCTGGTGACCGGACGGCCGGGGCTCGGCAAGGGCATGCTGGCAAAGGTCTTTGCCCAATCACTTCTGTGTCAGGCGCCGTTGGAAAGTGGATTGCCCTGCCAGACCTGCGCATCCTGTGGCTGGTTCGCTCAAGGAAATCACCCGGATTTCCGGCTCGTCCAGCCGGACAGCCTGGCGCCCGAGTCCGAAGAAGAAACGCGCAAGGAGAAAAAGAAGAGCAACCAGATCAGGATAGAGCAGATACGCGATCTGGAAGGCTTTCTGGCTGTCGGCACTCACAGGGGAGGGTTGCGCATCATCCTGCTCAATCCGGCCGAAGCCATGAACATCGTCACTCAGAACGCATTGCTCAAAAGCCTTGAGGAGCCTCCGCCCGCCACGCTGTTTCTGCTGGTGAGCAGCCATACCCAGAAGCTTCTGCCGACCGTTCGCAGCCGCTGTCAGACCGCACTGGTTCCGCTGCCCGAGCGGACCGCCGCCATGCAATGGCTCAAGGAGCAGGGCGTGGAGCACCCGGAGTCAGCCTTGGCGGGCGCAGCCGGCGCGCCGTTGGCGGCCCTGGAGGCTGTCGCCCTGGAAGGTGCCCTGAAGGTTTTCCTGCAGAAGCTCCAGGAGCCCGGATTCGATCCGCTTGATTTAGCCCAGGCTTGCAGCAACCTGGAGCCGGTTGTGGTTGTCGGATGGTTGCAGCGCTGGGTCTACGACCTGCTGCAACTCAAAGTGGCGGGGGTTACCAGATATTTTCCGAACTTTGCGGGTGGATTGCAGGCTGCAGCCGGGCAAACGAGTGCCGGAAAATTACTGGAATTGCAACGCAAACTCATCCAGGCGCGCGGTTTGGCGCAGCACCCACTCAATCCCAGGCTTTACTTTGAAAGCCTGTTCATGGATTACCGTAACATACTGATCAGAAAGTAGTTGTATGCTGATTGATTCCCACTGCCACCTTGATTTCCCCGATCTCGTTGGCAATATTGACGCGATCCAGGGGCGAATGGCAGAGCTGGGAGTTCGCTATGCCATGTGCATCAGCGTCAACCTGTCTGGTTTTCCGCAGGTTCTGGCTCTCGCTGAAACCCACGAGAACCTCTATGCGACTGTCGGGATTCACCCGGACCAGAAGCCTGAGGAACCCGGAGCATCGACTACCGTGGATGAACTGTGCCGCCTTGCTGATCATCCGCGTATTTTGGCGATCGGCGAAACCGGTCTGGATTATCACTGGCACAAGGACGCTCCGGAATGGCAGCGTGAGCGTTTCAGACTCCATATTCGTGCCGCACGTGAAGTCGGGAAACCGCTGGTCATCCATACCCGCGAAGCTTCAGCGGATACCCTGAAAATCATGCGGGAAGAGGGGGCTGGTGCTGCTGGTGGTGTGATGCACTGCTTTACCGAATCAGCAGAAGTTGCTGCTGCGGCCATGGACCTTGGTTTCTATATTTCCTTTTCCGGCATCATTACGTTCAAGAATGCCGTGGCCTTGCGGGACGTTGTGAAGGAGGTGCCTTTGGAGCGAACCCTTGTGGAGACGGATTCCCCCTTTCTGGCTCCGGCGCCGCATCGCGGAAAGACCAATGAGCCTGGTTTTACCCGGTTTGTGGCAGAGGAAGTGGCGCGTGTGAAGGGGGTATCCCTGGAAGCCGTGGCGCAGGCCACCAGCCGCAATTTTCAGGAGCTGTTCAAGGTAAGACTGGATGGTTAAGGCATTGTTATTAATGGCGAAGGTGGTGTTATTGTCGCTTTTGTTGTTGGGGGCGCCGATTGCCGCATCACTGGATTTGGTGGACGAGCTATTGAAATCGGTTCAGTTCAATGACGTATCAGCCGTGCGGGCATTGGTCGGGCGTGGACTGAGTGTTGACACTGCTGACCAGGCTGGCAACACCTTGTTGATGCGGGCCAGTCGCGACGCTCAGTTAGATATGGTCCGGGTTTTGGTGGACCTTAAAGCCGATTTCAAACGGCGTAACGCGGCCGGTGATACGCCGCTCATGTTCGCAGCACTTGGTGGCAACCTGGATATCGTCCGGTTGCTGGTCAAAATGGGGGCGGCAATTGAACACGAAGGTTGGACCCCCATGCATTACTGTGCATGGGCTGGAAAGCTGGAGGTGTGCAAGTTTTTGATTGACCAGGGTGCTGATGTCGATGTTCAGGCCCCCAACGGAACGACTCCATTGATGATGGCGGTTCGTGGCGGCCATCTGGATACTGTCAAGTTGCTGGTTTGGGAGCTGGCCGACCTGACAATTCGTAATCAGGACGGATCAACCGCTCTAGGTTGGGCAAAAGCAGCAAAGCGTGGTGATATCAGTGAACATCTGACTCAGGCCGGTGCCAAGGAGTAGTAAGCCAATTTATCCGCCCCTCGTAGAGTACGCATACTTATTAACATAATACAAATTATGCGGCATTTATGATTGAGATGGAGGACGCCATTGACATCCTGTTCCAGCCATCCCAAGCCATCCTCTGGAGCTAATCCTCCAGCTTGATTGCCGCCTTCTTAACCACCGCATCCCAGCGATCAATCTCGGCCAACAGAATCCTCTTCAGTTCATCGGCTTGCCTGGGCGGCGCCGGGGTTGAGGCATCCGCCATCATCTTCTTGCGCAAGTCTGGATCATTGAGAACCTGTATGACCTCACGATTCAACGCCGAAATGAGAGCCGGTGGAGTCTTGGCCTGTGTGAACAGCGAATAGGTGTTCGACAGCTCGTAACCCGCCAGTCCGGATTCGGCCACCGTTGGTATATCGGGATAGTCGGCCAGTCTTTGCGGGGTGGTGACTGCAACCAGCTTGGCCTTGCCCGTGCGGACCAGCTGTAGTCCGGAAATGGATCCCAGCAGGATATCCAGGCGGCCTGCTGCCAGGTCCACGTTGGCAGGGCCGTTGCCCTTGTAGGGCACGTGCACCATGTCCACACCGGCGCTGTATTCGATCAATTCCATGCCCATGTGGACAACCGAGCCCACTCCTGAGGATCCGTAATTCAAACGGCCGGGATTCGCTTTTCCATAGGCGATCAATTCCTTGAACGAATTGATCTTCGAACTGGCTGGAAGGAACATCATGTAGGGTTGTGAGCTCATCTGAGCGACAGGTGTCAGCGCCGTGCGGACGTCGGATTCGAATTTCTTGAACACCGTATTGATGGGCAGTGAGCCGCCAACGCTGAGCAAGGTGTATCCATCCGGCGTGGCCGACATGGCCGTATTGACCGCAATCACGCCATTGGCGCCACTGACGTTATCCACCACCACTGCAACCGGGAGCCGCTCGCCCAGTTTGGCTGAAACAGCCCGGGTGATGATGTCCAATCCGCCGCCGGGGGCGACAGTGATCATCACGCGTATGGGTTTCGCCGGATAGCCAGGCGCAATCTGGCGCTTTTCCGGCGCAGGCGATTGGGTCTGTCCCGAAGCCATCACAGGAAACATGGCGCCTGTGATGACAAATGCGGCATACATCGGATTTGACGCAATTCTTGTTGGCATGACCGTCCTCCATTGATGATGGCTAACACAGCAACCAGACCGCATCGACACGATACGCATTGTTTTCCATGCTTGACGCGATGCCGCCAGCGGTTGCTACGCCGGAATGATTGCATAACGCGCTTTGGTGTGCGACATCCCTGCCCCTTGCCAGCCACGCCACCTCGGACTGGTTTGCAAACACTGGCGCAAAGAGAATTTTTCCTGCAATCAGGTTTGACCAATGTGCCTGCGACCCCTTAAAATGGCGACCTTCTCGCGGCACACGTCTGATGCCGCCCAGATGCGCGTGGTCAGAAACACAATTCCCCGATAGCTCAGCTGGTAGAGCGACGGACTGTTAATCCGCAGGTCCCAGGTTCGAGCCCTGGTCGGGGAGCCAGCTACATCCAGCGCAAGTCTTCGTGGTCACAATGTGATCATTTTCCGGTGCCACCCGTTACCTTTAGTGGGTCGGATTGGCCATTGTGATCATGCTTCTGTGATCATTACCGGGGTGTAGGCAGGTGTCGCATCAAACAGTTCGACCATATCTGGATTGCGCATGCGTACGCAGCCGATCGACCTGGGAATTCCCATCGGTGCAGTATCCGGGGATCCATGGATATAGATGTAACGACGCATGGTGTCCACTTGTCCCAGGCGATTGAAACCGGGCTCGCACCCCGAAAGCCAGAGGATACGGGTCAGCATCCAGTCCCGCCCGGGATGAAGAGCTGCCAGGTCAGGCGTCCAGATTTCCCCGGTAGCCCGGCGTCCCACAAATACCGACTTGATCGGACAACCCTCCCCTATCTTTGCACGAACCCGATGCCGGCCACGTGGCGTGCACTGGCTGCCCCTGAGCCCACCTGGCCCGATTCTGGCAGTGGAGATGGCGTACTCGAGGCGTGGCTACCCATCAGCACCGAGAAGTCTTAACGACTGGGATTTGATCGAAATGATGATGTTGCGCCCGTCGCTCATTTTCGCCTTGCCTTGAAGAATGCGGAGAGGCAGGCAGAACAGGCTTCTGCCATCAGGCCGCCAATGACTTCG
>CAIPGJ010000348.1 GCA_903864555.1 uncultured Pseudomonadota bacterium
CAAGGTCATCCTCTACCTCGACGACATCAGCGTCAGCTTCGACGGTTTCAAGGCCCTGAACAAGCTGACCCTGACCATCGACGCCGGCGAACTGCGCTGCATCATCGGCCCCAACGGCGCGGGCAAGACCACCATGATGGACGTGATCACCGGCAAGACGCGGCCCGATGCCGGTACCGCCTTCTTCGGCCAGTCCATCGACTTGCGCCGCCTGACCGAGCCGCAGATCGCCCATGCCGGCATCGGCCGCAAGTTCCAGAAGCCCACGGTGTTCGAGAACCACACCGTCTTCGAGAACCTCGAGCTGGCCATGAAGGTCGACAAGCGCGTCAAGGCCAGCCTGTTTGCGAAACTCGATTCGGCCGCGCTCGACCGCATTGCCGACACCCTCACCCTGATCCGCCTGACCGATCAGGCGGGGCGTCCCGCGGGCCTGCTGTCGCACGGCCAGAAGCAGTGGCTGGAGATCGGCATGCTGCTGATGCAGGAGCCGCGCCTGCTGCTGCTGGATGAGCCGGTGGCCGGCATGACCGATGCCGAGACCGAGCGCACCGCGGAACTGTTCAATTCCCTCGCCGGCAAGCATTCGCTGGTGGTGGTCGAGCACGACATGGATTTCGTCGCGCAGATCGCGCGCACGGTGACCGTGCTGCACGAGGGCAGCGTGCTGGCCGAAGGCGCCATGGACGTGGTGCAGAACGACGAGCGCGTCATTGAAGTGTATCTGGGACGATAGGAGGACCATGCCATGCTGACGATCTCCGGTCTCAACCAGTACTACGGCGGCAGCGCCGCCAGGAACGGGGGGAAGCTGATGCCGCTTCCCCCCGTTACCCCCCATGGCGGGAAAGGTACGTCATGCTGACGATCTCAAATCTCAACCAGTACTACGGCGGCAGCCATATCCTCAGGGATGTGAGCTTCGAGGTTCCCAAGGGCGCCTGCACCACGGTGCTGGGGCGCAATGGTGTGGGCAAGACCACGCTGCTGAAATGCCTGGTGGGGCTCTTGCCCGTCCGTGGGGGCACGCTGACCTTCGATGGCAAGCCGATTACCGGGTTGCCGCCCTATGAGCGCGCACGTCTGGGGATCGGCTATGTGCCGCAGGGGCGGGAGATCTTCCCGCGCCTCACCGTGGAAGAAAACCTGTTGATGGGCCTGGCCTCGAAATCCGGGCGTGGCGGCGTGCCTTCGCGCATCTATGAAATGTTCCCGGTGTTGAAAGACATGCTGCACCGGCGCGGTGGGGATCTTTCCGGCGGGCAGCAGCAGCAACTGGCCATTGGCCGCGCCCTGGCGGCCGACCCGAGGATCCTCATCCTCGACGAACCCACCGAGGGCATACAGCCGTCCATCATCAAGGACATCGGCCGGGTGATTTCATCCCTCACGAAAAGCGGTGAAATGGCGGTCCTGCTGGTGGAGCAGTACTACGATTTCGCGCGCGAACTGGCCGACCAGTACGTGGTGATGGCGCGTGGCGAAGTGATCAAGAGCGGTCCCGGCAGCGAGATGGACAGCGAGAACGTGAAGGCCATGCTGGCCATCTAGTGCTTCGTAATTAATAGAGCCAAACGAAATTCGCCGTGTCCAACAGCTATCAGACATGTTGGGAGATGGCGATGCGAGTGGCAAGTACGATAGAACTGGACGACGCGCAGCGGGAGAAGTTGGTGAAGCTGGCGCATTCGAACACGACTGAAGTGCGTTTGGCGCGTCGCGTGAGCATCGTGCTGCTGGCGGCCGATGGGCTGGACAGTCGCAAGATCGCCGAGTTGGTCGGAGTGGGCCGCATTCAAGTGGGCCGTTGGCGCGAGCGTTACGTGGCGGGCGGATTGAACGGCATCGAGCAAGATTTGCCGCGCGGCGGGCGCAAGCCCAAGGTAGATCCCGCGGAGATTGTGCGCTTGACCACGCAGACCAAGCCAGAAGGCGCGACCCAGTGGAGTACCCGCACGCTGGCGACGTTGGCCGGAGTAAGCGACACCACGGTGCAGCGTATTGGGAAGGGGCGCGGGTTGAAGCCACACCGGGTAAAGCGTTTCAAGGTGTCGCGCGATCCCAAGGTCGTCGAAAAGCTCGAAGATATCGTCGGTCGGTATAGGTCCTCGCCTGAGCACGCGCTGGTGCTTTGTTGCGACGAGAAGCGCCAGGTGCAGGCCCTTGATCGCACCCAACCCGGCCTGTCGATGAAGCCCGGCCGTGCCGCCACCATGCCCCATGACTACAAACGCAACGGAACCACCCCCCTGTTTGCTGCGATGAGCACTCTGGACGGCACGGTCATTTAGCGCTGCGAGCAACGCCATTGCCATATTGAGCGGCGCACCTTTCTGCGTCAGATCAAGCGCGAAACGCCCAAGGACAAATCGCTTCATCTGACCTGCGACCACTACGCCACCCACAAGCATCCGAAGGTCAAGGAGTGGCTGGCCTCGCATCCGCAGATCCATGTGCATTTCACCCCGACCTCCGCGTTTTGGCTCAACATGGTCGAGCGATTCTTCGGCGATATCACGATCGAGCGCCTGCGCAACGGCGTGTTTCGCAGCGTCCCCGAACTGACCACTGCAATCAAGGAGTACATCAATTCGCACAATAAAAATCCCAAGCCTTTCGTCTGGCCTGCCAAGGCCAATGACATCCTTGCCAAGCTTATCCGCGCCAACAGCCGATTAAGTTCCAAACAGAACGAAGCACTACACTAGCCGGCCATCGTCCAAATTGGCGGCATCACGTTTGCTTTCATCTTAGGGAGGCACTGAACAAGTGGGCTACGCCCCCTTGTCTGTCCCCCACGTCAGAGGAAACAGTTGAACGGTGATCCTCGATTCGAGGCTTGATCAGTGTTTCCTTGGCAATGCGTTCAGGCGAACAAGTGCATTACATTGACCCCTGCAAGCGGGGGGGGCACCCAGGCCGCGCTGGCAGAGGCAGCCGATTTAACAGGAGCAATGACTGTGAGTGAACCGATTGAAGTGCTGGAAAGCGCCCCTGGCAGGCCGGAAGAGGGCCTGGTCGCCTGGACCCATGTCATCTACGCGCTGCACGCGTTGGCGGTACTGATTGGGGCCACCTCTGCGGCCACCATCGTCGGCGCGTTTGTCTTCAGCGTGCCATCGATCATCGCCGTCATTCTGACTTATGTGAAGCGCAGCGATGCCAAAGGCACCTTCCTGGAGTCCCATTTCACCTGGTCCCTGCGGACCTTCTGGTTTGCGGTGATCTGGGGCATCGGCGCCACGGTGCTGACCTTCATCCTCATTGCCACCATCGTCGGCATCCTGGTGGCCTGGCTGCCGATACTAGTGCTGGGCGTCTGGGTGGCTTATCGTGTCATCCGCGGCTGGCTGGCCCTCAAGGACGGCAAGGCCCTGCCTTTGTCTGGCTGATTGCAGTGGTTCAGCAGCCGCCCCTGGGGTGGCAGTCCTGACGCGTGCCACCGGAGGCGTAGACCCAGCGTAGCAGCGCATCCTGGGCCTCCTGGGCGGCCGGCGCATTGGCATGATTGACAATAAACACCACCACATGGCGGCGGCCGCTGCGGTCCAGCATGTAGCCGGCGATGGCACGCACGTCGAACAGGGTGCCGGTCTTGATGTGCGCCTGGCCAGCCACCGCCGATGAATTGAGCCGGCGTTTCATGGTGCCGTCGTAGGCGACCAGCGGCAGGGAGGCCATCAGTTCCGGCATCACCGGGCTGCGGAAGGCTACCTGCAGCAATTCGGCCATGCTGGCGGCGCTGATGCGCTCCACGCGCGACAGTCCCGAACCATTGTCCACCACCAGTTCAGGCACTTGCAGGGCACGCTGGGTCAGCCAGGAGCGTAGCACCTGGGCTGAGGCCGGGGGATTGCCGGGTGTCTTGAGGCTTTCGCTGGAGAGCGTGAGATAGAGTTGCCGCGCCATCACGTTGTTGCTGTACTTGTTGATGTCCCGCACGATTTCGGCGAGCGAGGGCGACTCGTGGGTGTACAGCACGCGGGCATCGGGCGGGGCGGCGCCGTCACGCCAGCCACCGCTCAGGCTGCCGCCGGACTCCTCCCAGATCTGCCGGAACACGCCGTGGATGTAATGGGGGTGGGAGAGCAGTGCGACATTCCAGGTCTTCTCGCCGCATTCGGCCGGGTAGCTGCCGGCAAAGCTGACGCGCGCCTGCGCCGAGCCGCCCTGGAAATCCGCTTTCAGCTGGGCGCGCCAGTCATTGCAGGGGCCGCTGGCAAGCCGCACGGATTGGGTGAGTTCCAGTTGGGCCGGCTTCGGTTCGGCCAGCACCTGCACACGATTGCGCAGGGCATCGGGCAGGAAGGTGAAGCGCACCGCCTTGAAGTTGAACATCAGCGCATCGGGGCCGACGTTGTAGGGGCGCAGGGGTTCGGCATCGAAGCGCGAGGGATCGTGATCGCCGCCATTGAAGTAACTGCGGTCCAGCACCAGGTCGCCGCGGATGTGACGCAGGCCGCGCGCGCGCAGCGAGCGCGTCATCAGCCACAGGTTCTCCAGGGTCAGCTTGGGGTCGCCCCCGCCCTTGAGGATCAGGTCCCCTTCGAGCGTGTCCCCATTGAGCGTGCCGGTGGTCAGGACCTGGGTTTTCCAGGTGAAGTTGGGGCCCAGCAGGTCCAGTGCCGCGAAGGTGGTCACCAGCTTCATGGTGGAGGCCGGGTTGAGTGCGCGCTCCGCATTCAGGCTGAGCAGGGGGCGGCTTTCCCCCAGCGGCAGCACCACGATGGCGGCCGCCGAGGGCGGGATGGCGGCCGACTTCAGGGCGGCGGCGACTTCCGCAGGAATGCGCTCCTGAGCCAGTATTGCAGGGGCCGCCTGAAGCGCGCACAAGCCCAGCAGTGTGGCCCAGCCATGGACCAGCGCCTGTCGCAGGGGCCGGCGTGAGCGGGCAGGGTCTGCTGGTGGAAGCGGTGTGGCCACTCATGAACCTCCAGGACTGGAAGCCGGGAGTATGCCCCAGCGGCAGCGTGCTGCATCAGGCCGTGTGGCGGGTGCCTGCCGGGAGGGCCGGTGGCCGGATGGCCACCCGCTACTGCCGCCAGATCAGTGCAGCGTTCAGCGCAGTAACTGGCACTCCAGTTCGCGCATCCTTCGTTCCATTTCATCCATGCGCTCGATCAGGCCGAGCACCAGCGACGTGGCCTGGGTGTCCAGTTCGAACTCCATGTGCAGCCCGTAGGCGCGGCGTGCGATCAGTGCGGTGCGGGCGGGAAAGGTCCAGGCGTCGGCCTGCAGTCCTTCCGGCTCGAGCGCGCCGGACTCCACCAGCGCCTGCAATTCATCCCGGCTGAAGCCGGTGAGCTGCAGCATCTCGGCCAGGTGCAGGCGCGTGCTGTCGTCGAGGAATTGCAGGGTGTCGATGATGGGATCGTTCATGCCAGGTGCTCCCTGGGATTGAAGCCGGAGATCTGGCCCAACTGCTCGTACAGCGCCTTTTCCTGCTCTCCCGGGTGCGCGGGCACGACGATGGTGAGCACGCAATACAGGTCCCCGGCGCTGCCACCCGGACGGGCGAGGCCCCTGCCTGTCACGCGCAGCTTCTGCCCGGCTTTGGCGCCGGGCCGGATATTCAGCGCCACGCGTCCTTCCAGCGTGGGGACTTCCACGCTGGTGCCGAGCACCGCCTCCGAGGGCGTAATGGGCAACTCCAGGTAGAGGTCGTGCCCGGCTACCTTGAACAGCCGGTGTGGTCTGAGCTTGATGTTGAGGAAGAGGTCGCCTGCCGGGCCGCCGTTGTGGCCTGGCCCGCCTTTGCCGGGGACGCGCAGGCGCTGGCCGTCCGTCGCGCCCTTGGGCACGCGCACGCGCATCGTCTTCTGGCTGTGCACCACGCGTCCGCCGGCCAGGCGCTCGGGCACCGCCAGATCGAGGCTGAGCTCCATGCCGCGTGCGGCGTCTTCCAGCGACAGTTCGGTGTTGGCCTCGAAGTTCTGCCCAGGGGTGGCGAAGTTGCCGCCGCGGCCGAAACCGTTGCCCCGGCGCGCGCCACCGCCACCGAACATCTCGAACAGGTCGCCCAGGTCGACGCCTTCAGCTCCGCCGTGGCTGTAGCGGGTTTCCCAACCGGGCGGCGGGCGAAAGTCCTCGCCAGGCCGGTGCCGGCCCAACTGGTCGTAGGCCGCGCGCTTGTCCTTGTCCGAGAGGGTCTGGTAGGCCTCGGCGACCTCCTTGAACCTCTCCTCGGCATTTTTTTCCTTGGAGACATCCGGGTGGTATTTGCGGGCGAGCTTGCGGTAGGCCTTCTTGATGTCTTCATCAGAGGCCGCCCGTTCCACGCCGAGCGCAGCGTAATAGTCTTTGTATTTCATAGGGGTACCAGATGGATGTGGGTGGAGGGATTTCAAGGAGCAGGGGCCCCGGAGGCCACGTAAACGACAGCAATTCCGGACCGGGGAGCGTCCGCCTGAACGAGGAGGTAGTCCGAAAGACATCCTGTCCTCCATCAATACCACTTGAATTCCAAGCCGACCACCCGTATTATTAGCACTCACTGAAGGCGAGTGCTAATAGCCTCGGTCAGCTTATCTGCGCCATTCGGCGTTGAAGCAAACGTCAGTG
>CAIPGJ010000349.1 GCA_903864555.1 uncultured Pseudomonadota bacterium
CTGCTTCCAGCGTTCGATCTCGACAGCAATCAGCTTGCGGAAGGTTTCCGGTGAGCCACCCGTGGGCACGCCGCCGTCATCGGAGAGCACCTTCACCACGTCGGGCGACTTGAGCACCTTGTTCAGTTCGGCGTTGAGCACCTTGATCGCCGCGGCCGGTGTGCCGCGCGGGGCCAGCCAGCCATGCCAGGTGGTGACATCGAAGTCCTTCAGGCCGGATTCGGCAAAGGTGGGCAGGTCGGGCAGCACCGGTGAGCGCTCGGCCGTGGTCACCGCCAGCGGGCGCAGCTTGCCTGATTTGATGAAGGGGCTGGCGCTGATGGGATTGGCGAAGGCGGCGTGCACCTGGCCGGCGATCAGATCCTGCGTTGCCGGACCGGTGCCCTTGTAGGGGACCATGGTGGTCTTGATGCCGGCAGCCTCTTCCAGCCAGACCGCGGCAAAGTGGATGGTGGTGCCGGTTCCGGACAAGGCGAAATTGAGCTTGCCGGGGTTGGCACGGGCCCAGGCGAGGAATTCCTTCATGTTGTTGGCCGGAAACTTCGGGTTCACGGCGAATACATAAGGCGCCTTGCTCATCAGGATGATGGGCTCGAAATCCTTGAGCGGATCAAAAGGCGGCTTCTCGTAGAGCGCCGGCACATTGGTGAAGCCAGGGGAGGTTGCCAGCACCGTGTAGCCGTCGCCAGGCGCCTGCGAGACCACGTAGTTGAAGGCGATCAGCCCCCCCGCCCCGGCACGATTGTCGACGAGGAAGCTCTGTCCAAGCGATGCGCCCATCTTTGCGGAAAACATGCGTGCCTGGATGTCGGTGGCACCGCCCGGTGCCAGCGGCACGACCACGCGCACCGGCTTGACCGGGTAATTCTGTGCACTCGCCTGCGATGCCACGACCAATGCAGCACCCAGAATGGCGCCCTTGAGTGAAACCTTGTGCATGTTGATTCCTTTCGCGTTCAATGGGCCCTGCGCCTTGCCCGCCCTGCCATGGCATGCAGGCCGGCTAAAAATACAGCCGGGACCGCTTGCTGGCAAGTCGGTCCCGGAAGGGGGGGCGCTGCTGGTGCTGTGTCGTACCGTGCGCGGCGCCCTGCCTACTTCAGGCCGCTGCGCGGGAAGCACTTCACCGCATTGTCCCAGAACAGCTTGCGCTTGCGCGCTTCCGGTGTGTTCTTCCAGTCCAGCACGATGTCCACGGTATGCGGAAAGTGGCTCTCGCCGTGCGGATAATCCGAAGCATACATGAGCACGTGATCGCCACAGATGTCGCTCACCGAGTTGGTGATTTTCTCGCCTTCGGGGGCCTCGATGCTCTGGAAATAGCGGCCGCCCTGGGCATACTCGCTGGGCAGTTGCTTCAGCTCCGGAATGGCACTCTTGATGGTCTTGGCGTGCTCGTCAATGCGTGCCAGCCAGAAGGGCAGCCAGCCATGGCCGGCTTCCAGCGTGGCGATGCGCACCCTGGGGAAACGCTCCATCACGCCCGCACCGATCAGCGAGGCCATGTTGCGCATGCCGCACCAGGGGTGGGCCGCGGAGCGCTGCAGGAACAGGTTCTCCCAGTTGTCCAGGCCGCCCGGCGCATAGGGAGGCATGACAGTGAAGGTGTGCAGCGAGATGGTGAGGTCGAACTCCTGTGCCGCGGCCCAGATCGGCTCGAGGTCGGGGTGGTCGAGCGGGGTGCCATAGGGTGCATAGGGCAGGACGCCCCAGGCCCAGCCGGACTTGCCCCACTTCCTGATTTCCTCGATGCTGCCCGGGATGTCTCGCGCTGACACCAGGATGACCCCGCCCAGACGCTCCGGATGGGCGCTGCAGTAGTCATTCATCCAGCGGTGATAGGCACGGTACATGCCCATCTCGAGCGCCACATCGTCGTCGGAGGTGAAGGTGCCGAACCAGCCCGAGGGCAGCATGAAGTTGACGTCCACGCCCTCGAAGTCCATGTCGGCGATGCGCGCGCTGATGTCCAGATCCACCTTGGGCGAGGGCTTGCGCGAAGTCTCCGGCCCGGTGAAGCCGGCCATGTAGCGTGCCGGTGAGGTTTCCGCCTGCGCCATGCCCAGGCGCCGGCGGTAGGCGCGCGAGCCCTTGGTGTAGTTGGTGAGGCCGGCCTTGCTGGTGTTCTTGAATTTTTCCCAGCCAGCCAGCTTGGCCTTCTCGGTCTCGCCGATGTACTTCTCCAGCACTTCCATCACCGGGCCGACGTGGGTGTCAGAGTC
>CAIPGJ010000350.1 GCA_903864555.1 uncultured Pseudomonadota bacterium
CTGCTTCCAGATATGAGGCCATTGTTTCGGTAGGCACTGCAGACAGATTCGCAGATACCAGACCTTTCCCCGCAAATCGGTGAAGAACCTGATTCAGGGGTTTTTGAAAAGCGCTTCCCTCCGGGCAAGTTCTGGTGAATGAAGAACAGGTGACGCCGGAAATCGTTTTCCCACAGGCTGCTAGTTCGCGGCGCCCCCGGGGTCCTGCGCCCCCGCAGCCAGTCGTGCCGCCGTCTCGAGCACCTCCGTCTCATAGGCACGCACGAAAGCCGTGCCATGCATGCCATCGAGCTGGTGACGCTTCACTACCGTCAGGTGGTCGGGCTTGGCCTGGTCCACGCGTTTGAAAAAGGCCACGGTGCGCGCCACATCGCCTCCCAGGCGCAGGTGCAGCGCCTCCAGCGCGGGGTAATGGCGGCTGTAGGTGACGTAATTCGCCATGCTCACGTTGTTCAGTTCGCCCATCTCCCAGCCCAGCGCGTGCATGGTGCTGGCGTAGATGGCCCGGCGCTCGGGCAGCAGCGCCTCCAGCGTGATCTCCCCGCGGGCAAGCCGCGCATACAGGGCTTCCAGCCGCCCGTAGTGTTCAAGTGTCGGTGCGGTGAGGGCGATCTGGCGTTGCGCATAGCGGGCCAGCGCGCGCGCCTCGCGTCCCCATCGGCCGGAGCGCTCGCGGCCCCAGGCACTCATGCCGTGGTAGGCGATGACATCGCAGAGTGGCTCCTCGATGCCGTGGGGCAGCTCGAACTGGTCGTGGCAGTCCTCGTGGATGACGAGATAGACGAAGCGGTCATGGCTGCCGGTGAGCATGGCCGGGGTGACCTGCATGCCGGCTTCGCCCAGCGCATCGGCTACGCCGAAGTAGACATCCGACTGCGGGCCGGCCGCCTGCAGGCACTCGGCCTCGTTTTGCACCGTCGGCCACTGGATCACCGGGTCCTGATAGGACCAGGGCAGCACCGACTGCGACGCATGGCCGCAGAAGGCCAGGCTGCGTCCGGGTGCTTCGAGCCGCGCGAAATTGGGCGTGTCGCGATAGCCGATGCCACGCTGCCAGGTTTTGATGTCCTGTACCAGCGTGGTCCAGTCTGCCGGTATCGGGGGTGGCACCGGCTCGATGAAGTCGCTGATCCGCTCGCGTTGCAGCCATGCGGCCAGGCCGAGCAGGGTGGCCAGGGCGAGGGGGATCAGCAGCCGCTTCAGTGCGCGTCGTGGATCGGGAGGGCGTTGGTCATCCATGCGCGCCATGATAGGTCAGCGCGGATGGCCAGGGGTGGAGATCAGCGTTCCTGTGCCGGACGCAAGCGACCGATGTTTCGGTCTCGTCCCGGCGGGGCAGCGCGTGCCTGCTTGTTTCGCTCGTTCCGGGTACTCGTGCGCCAGCGCCACCCTGCCAAAACAGGCAACGCGGCAGCGGAACATGGACCCCGTTGCCGCGCACTGCCCTCAGGCGGTTTACATCACCCGCACCTTCTGCCCCACCGGGCGGTCCCAGCAGCGGTTCAGCCAATCCTTCACGCCGGGCCAGCGTGCCAGGTCCATGGACAGGGCGCGGAACATGGCGGCGGCGACATTGAGGTCAGCGATGGAGAAGTCGCTGCCGGCCAGCCATGTCGATTTCTTCAGCGCGACTTCCAGCACGTCGAGGGCGGCCTCGATCTCCTTCCAGGTGGATTCGGCCAGTGCCTTGTTGCGCTCGGGCTCGGGCAGCATGCTGGTGTGCTGGGCCCAGGTGGTCATCTGGCGGTCGAGGCGGTCGGTTTCCCACAGGCTCCACTGCAGCGCCAGTGCCTCGTGCTTCGGGTCGGCGGGATAGAGCGGGCTC
>CAIPGJ010000351.1 GCA_903864555.1 uncultured Pseudomonadota bacterium
CACCGAGCAGTAGATGATGCCGGGGTTGGCCTTCTTGCCCACTTCATAGCCCAGGCCCAGCTTGTCCAGGGTGCCGACGCGGAAGTTCTCCAGCACGATGTCGGCTTTGGCCACCAGGTCGAGGAAGAGTTGTTTGCCGGTCTCGGACTTGAGGTCGAGCACGATGCCCTGCTTGTTCCGATGCACCCCGACGAAGTACTCGGTTTCGCCGCCGGGCATCACCGTGCCCCAGCCGCGCGCGATGTCGCCCGATCCCGGCGGCTCGATCTTGATCACCTGCGCGCCGAAATCGGCCAGCATGGTGGAGCAGAAGGGGCCGGCGAGGGCGTGGCTCAGGTCCAGCACTTTGACATCTTGCAGGGGCAGTTGCATGGGCGCTCCGGATAAGAAAGGGATGCTGCGGTGATGACGGCCTGTTGTTGGTTGTATCTGACGGCCGTTCGGGTTGTGTGCGTCAGAGCTGGCGATTTTCCTACATTCGCCGACACTTCGTCTGCGGCCGGCTTGCCGTGCTGCTACAGGCTGCCCTGTGCCACCGCCCAGTAGCGCGCGAATCGCCCGGCCAGTTGCCAGGCGAGTACCGGCAGCACCCCCAGCTTCAGCCAGCCCGCAGCCAGGCACAGCCCGTCGCCCACCAGGGGTATCCAGCCCAGTGCCGTCACCGGCGCGCCCCAGCGCTTCACCCGTTCCAGTTGCGTGAGTGGCTTGCGTGTGCCCAACCAGCGGCCCATCGCATAGGTGGTCATTCCGCCCAGGGTATTGCCAAGGGTCGCCACGCCGATTGCAGGCCAGAGCTGTTCCGGATGCAGCGTCAGCACGGCGAAGAGGGCCGCTTCCGAGGACAGTGGCAACAGTGTCGCGGCGATGAAGGCGGCGGCAAACAGCGAGGCGAGGCTGCCCGAGGGAGAGGTGAACAGGGACAGCAAAGGCGAAAATAGGGCATCCATGTCCCGAGCATAGAGGCGGTACAGTGCCGCGCACAAGCGGCGCTATGGCAGGAACCGGTTCCTGCCTTGTTGCTTTCGGTGGTCCCGGTGGCATCGTGTACAGTAGCGGACCGCCTTGTCCCAGGGGCTGCTTCACGGTGTTTGTCCATGGGGCACAGCACCCCGATGCAGCCCTGGCAGACCCCATGAAGAACAACGACTATCTCGAACGCATACTCAAGGCCCGCGTCTATGACGTGGCCGTGGAAACGCCGCTGGAATTCGCCCCCAACCTGTCGCGTCGCACCGGCAACCGCATCATGTTGAAGCGCGAGGACATGCAGCCGGTGTTCTCCTTCAAGCTGCGCGGGGCCTACAACAAGATGGCCAACCTGCCTGCTGCGGTGCTGAAGCGCGGCGTGATCGCCGCCTCCGCCGGCAACCATGCCCAGGGCGTGGCGCTGTCGGCGCAGAAGCTCGGCTGCCATGCACTCATCGTCATGCCCACCACCACCCCGCGCATCAAGATCGATGCCGTGGCGGCGCGCGGCGCCGAAGTGCTGCTGGCCGGGGACTCCTATTCCGACGCCTATGCCGAGGCGCTCAAGGTGGGGAAAAAGCGCGGCCTCACCTTCGTCCATCCCTACGATGATCCGGACGTGATCGCCGGCCAGGGCACCATCGCCATGGAAATTCTGCGCCAGACCAACAACCCCATCCACGCCATCTTCGTCGCCATCGGCGGTGGCGGGCTGATTGCGGGGGTCGGCTCCTATGTGAAGCGCCTCTATCCGGAGATCAAGATCATCGGCGTGCAGCCAGTGGACTCCGACGCCATGGACCGCTCGCTCAAGGCCGGTCGTCGCATCACCCTGGAGCAGGTCGGCCTGTTTGCCGATGGCGTGGCGGTGAAGCAGGTGGGCGAGGAGACCTTCCGCATCTGCCGCGAGGTGGTGGACGAGATCATCCTGGTCGATACCGATGCCATCTGCGCCGCCATCAAGGACGTGTTCGAGGACACCCGTTCCATCCTCGAGCCGGCCGGCGCGCTGGCCGTGGCCGGCGCCAAGGTCTATGCCGAGCGTGAGCGCATCAAGGACAAGAAGCTGGTGGCCATCGCCTGCGGCGCCAACACCAATTTCGACCGCCTGCGCTTCATCGCCGAGCGTGCCGAAGTGGGCGAGCACCGCGAGGCCATCCTTGCCGTCACCATCCCCGAAGTGCCGGGCAGTTTCCGGCGCTTCTGCACCACGCTGGGCGCGCGCAACATCACCGAATTCAACTATCGCATGG
>CAIPGJ010000352.1 GCA_903864555.1 uncultured Pseudomonadota bacterium
AAACCAGGCGCCGGCGGCCAGGGAATTGCCTATGGGCATGGTTGCCGACCAGGACAGATTGAACTCGCGATCCACCAGCCGCTGGGCACGTTCGTCAGTGTAGGATTTGGCACTGAGTGTCTGGCCATTGATCATCACCAGCCGGCCGCGCACCATGGGTTCAAGCACGGGTTGCGGCAGCCCGTGCTGCGCAAAGTAGGTCGACAAGGCGGCGTGTTGCTCGGGCTGGATATTGATGATGAAGCGGTTGGGAGCGTCCGGCGGTATCGAGGCCTTCCAGGTGGAGAGCAGGTCCTCGCGGGTGAAGGTCAGGAGCAGCACTGCCGTGAGGCCCAGTGCCAGCGCCAGGATCTGCACGCTGTTGCCGCGCGCATGGCGGCGCAGGTTGGCCAGGCCATAACGCCACATCATGCCCCCCCGGCCCTGGCCACCACCAGGGCCAGCCGCCACCACGGCGCCCAGCCCCATCAACGTGGCCGAGGCCACCGCCCCGAACAGCAGGAAAGCCCCGGCAAAGCCGCCGACCACCACCAACCCGAGCTTCGCATCCCCGGCCTGCCAGACCAGCAAGCCGCTGAGTGCGGCAAAGCCCAGGCCGTAAGCCAGCAGCGTGGCCTGCCGTGGCAGGCCCACTTCCTTGCGCAGCACCCGCACCGCCGGCACATTGCGCAACTGCAACAGCGGTGGCAGCGCGAATCCGAGCAGCAGCACCAGGCCGGTGAGGAAGCCCTGCAGCGCCGGCAGCGGCGAAGGCACCGGCAACTGCGTGGCAAACAGGCTGGAGACGAACCCGGCGATCACGTACTGCGCGGCAAAGCCGATCAGGCACCCCAGTGCACTCGCCACCAGTGACAGCACAGTGAACTCGGACATCACCAGACGGAACAGGCGCGCCGAAGTCAGCCCCAGGCAGCGCATCACGGCGTAGCCATCCTGGTGGCGCAGGCTGTAGCGCCGTGTCGACAGTGACACCGCCACCGCGGCGAGGATCACCGCCAGCAACGCGGTCAGGCCGACAAAATTCTGCGAACGCTCCAAGGTATTGCTCACCTCAGGACGCGCGCTGGTCAGACTTTCCAGGCGTTGCCCCCGCCCCAGTTGCGGCTTCACCCAGGCCTCGAAGGCAGCCACCGCGACCGGTTCGCCGGCCGCCAGCAAGGAGTAGCGCACGCGGCTACCGGTGGTGACCAGTCCGGAGTCGGCCAGGTCCTCCTCGCGCATCATCAGCCGCGGTGCGAAGTTGAAGAAGGAGGCGGTGCGGTCCGGCTCCAGGGTCAGGATGGCCCCTACGGTGAGGCGCGCCTCGCCCACCGCAACCGTGTCGCCGACCTGCAGCGTCAGGGCCTGCGACAGTCGTTCATCGATCCACGCCGTGCCGGGCAGCGGCACCGTGTTGGTGGCATGGTCCTGCTGATTGGTGCCCGCCGCCACCCGCAGCGTGCCCCGCAGGGGAAAGCGCTCGGATACGGCACGGATGCCGGTCAGCGTGGCGTTCTCACCCTGTCGCGTCATACTGATGAAATTCACCGTGCGCGCGATGGCCAGGCCGCGCCGCGCGGCCTCGTCGGCAAAGGCCGCGGGCACAGGGTTGTCCGCGGCCACCACCACATCGGCGCCCAGCAACTGATGGGCGTCACGCACCAGCGCCTGACGCACGCGATCGGCAAAAAAGCCGACGCTGGTGACGCTGGCCACCGCCACCACCAGCGCCAGGGCGAGGATGCGCAACTCACCGGCGCGCCAGTCGCGCGCCAGCATGCGCAGGGCCAGTTTCAGTTCAGCCGCCATGCTTGACCACTCTGTCGAAAAACGGAAGCGGACCGCTCAGCCAGCCGCCGGATCGGCAAGACTGGCCAGATCCGACTGGTCGCAAAACACCAGTGAATCGGAATTGACACAGTATCTCAACCCGGTGGGACGCGGACCGTCATTGAATACATGACCCAGATGGCAGTCACACCGCGCGCACAGGATCTCGGTGCGCACCATGCCGTAGGCCTGGTCGGCATGGGTCGTGACATTCTCCTCTGCGACTGGCGCGAAGTAACTGGGCCAGCCAGTGCCGGAATTGAACTTGTGCACCGAGGAAAACAGCGGCAGGCCGCAGCAGATGCAGGCGTAGACACCGTCGCGCTTGTTGTCGAGCAGCGTGCCGCAGAACGGCGGCTCGGTGCCCTTGTTGCGTGCAATGCGGAACTGCTCTTCGGTGAGCATGGCCCGCCATTCGGCATCGCTTTTAACCAAGGCTGCACATTCAGCCGGCCCTACCAGTTCACCCAGCTTGTTGAACACTTTCACTTTCATGGTCCGACTCCGTGATGCCGAGCGTGGCCCGCTCTGCGTGGTCTGTCCTGCGGCGGTGGCGCCGTGGCCTGTCCGGCCGGCAGGCAAGCCGGAGGACAAAAGAAAGAGGCGTGGATTATTGATTGTCCGTACGCGATTGTCCACAAAGGCAGCGTCCTTCGGGCAGCGTGGTTCTTAGGGAAGGACTGAACAAGTGGGCTATGCCCCGAATGGCACTTACTTAAGGATAAGGGCCTGAAGTGCTTGGTTAAAAGGCCAGCTCGATGAGTGATATGGTGGAGTTGCCAAACGCCCACCCACCACCCAAGGAGCCA
>CAIPGJ010000353.1 GCA_903864555.1 uncultured Pseudomonadota bacterium
GCCATCAACGTGACCCTGTTCAAGTCGCTGCCCTATGACCCGACCACGGACCTGGTGCCCATCGTGTATGCAGCCTCGGTGCCGCTGATCCTGGTGTCGGGGCAGAATTTCCAGGCGAAGTCGGTGAAGGAACTGATCGGCCTGCTCAAGGCCAACCCGAACGGCCTGCCCTACGCCTCGGCCGGCATCGGCACGCCCCAGCACCTGTCGGCGGAACTGTTCAAGCTCATGGCCACCGTTCCTGCCACCCATGTGCCCTACAAGGGCAGCGGTCCGGCTATCACCGACCTGATCGGCGGCCAGGTGCCCTTTGGCTTCGAGAGCATGCTGGTGGCGCTGCCCCAGGTCAAAGGCGGCAAGCTGCGCGCCATCGCCATGACGGCCAGCAAGCGTTCGCCTTTGCTGCCGGACGTGCCGACCATGGCCGAGGCCGGCGTTCCCGGTTACGAGTCCATCGCCTGGTACGGCGTGATGGCGCCCAAGGGCACCCCCGCACCCATCGTCAACCTGCTCAATGCCGAGATGCGTAAGGCCCTGGCGGCCCCGGATGTCGCCAAGTGGCTCGCCGAGCAGGGTTCGGCCGACGTGGCCGGCACGCCGGAGCAGTTCGGCGCCTTCATCAAGTCGGAAATCGCCAAGTGGGGCCGGGTGGTCAAGGCTTCCGGCGCAACGGCAGAGTAAGAGCGCCTGACAGAATTGCCGTTAGGCGCCCTGACTCAGGGGAGCGCGAGGGGATGCATCCCCTCGCATTGTTAGGCACTCTAATTTCAATCAACAGGGGGGACACATGAATTCGACCATCATCAGACGTTTTGCTGCAGCCCTGGCCTTCGCGGCCGCATTGGGAACCGCCTTTACCGCCTCGGGGCAGGCGGCCAAGGACGCCAAGGAGTTCACCCCGCAGGTCGGGCAGGCCGGCAAGGATGTGATCTGGGTGCCCACGCCGGAGGAACTGGTCGAGCGCATGCTGCGCATGGCGCAGACCACCTCCAATGATGTGGTGTTCGATCTGGGCTCAGGTGACGGCCGCACCGTGATTGCCGCGGCCAAGAAGTTCGGCGCCAAGGCGCAGGGCATCGAGTACAACCCGGACATGGTCACGCTCAGCCAGCGCAATGCCCAGCGCGAAGGCGTGTCGGCCTCGGCCAGCTTCATGAAGGCGGATCTGTTCGAGACCGATCTGTCCAAGGCTACCGTCATCACCATGTACCTGCTGCCCAGCATCAACGCCAAGCTGAAGCCCAAGCTGCTCGGCCTCAAGCCGGGCACGCGCGTCGTCTCGCACGCCTTCGATCTAGAGGACTGGACACCGGACGAGATCTCCACGGTGGAAGGCCGCCGCGCCATGCTGTGGATCGTGCCGGCGCGCGTGAACGGCGTCTGGAAGCTGCGCATGGGCGATGGCAACGAGCCGGAGTTGTCTCTGACCCAGCGCTATCAGACCCTGGAAGGCAGCCTGCGCTATGGCCGCCTGCAGGCCGGGCTGCGTGATGCGCGCCTGTCGGGTGAGCGCATCAACTTCACCTTCATGGACCAGTCGGGCGCGCTCTACACCGCCACCGGGCGCGTCAATGGCGAGGCCATGGAAGGCACGCTGCGCTCGGCCAACGGCACGGA
>CAIPGJ010000354.1 GCA_903864555.1 uncultured Pseudomonadota bacterium
AGCGGGCCCTGCTGTCGGGGAAATAGCAGGCGCAGACAGCGCTCGGTCGGGCGGCCGAGCAGCCAGGTTTACCCCCCTTGTCAAAGAGGGCCGACTCGTGAGCGTAGCGAACGAGCGGGAAATTTTCAACAAGCGTGCTGCTTGGTCCACACAGCCTGACCAGCCTGCCGGGCTACAAGCATGATCGGTACTACCAGCACGATCTGATCCAGTCGGGCATGAGTCTGGTTGGTCAAAATCCCCCCGCTGGCCTGCGGCCAGTCGGCCCCCTTTGACAAGGGGGTTAACACCGACCGCCCTCCCCTCACCGCGTCGCCCCATACACCAGCAGCCCCAGCCGCTCATGCAGCGCGACCTGCCAGCGCAGCAGGCTGAGGGCCAGCGAATACTCGGTGAGTGATGTGGATGTGCCGGTGGCGAAATCCACCGGGTAGGGAGTGACCTTGCAACCCACCGCTTCAAACTCCGCCATCGCGCGTGGCATGTGCCAGGCGGAGGTGACCAGCAACCACGGTGACTTGCAGCGTGCCCCCAGCAATGCCGCCACCTGCCGGGCGTTCTCCCGCGTGTTGCGCGAACCGCCTTCCAGTTCGACACGTTTCATGTCCACGCCCTGCTCGCGGTAGAAGGCCTGTGCCAGCTGCGCTTCGGACACGCCGGTCTTCAGCAAGCGCCCCTCCCCGCCGGAGAATACCAGCACCAGCCCGGCATGCCGGCGCATTCAGCCGACCGGCACCGTCATGCGCTCGGCGGCGTCGCCCAGGGGCACCTGGCCATGCGCCTCGAAGCTGTCGGGCGAACCGGTCCCACCGCCCAGCACGATCACGCCGACATGGCGCTCGATGGCGTCCACCGCGGGAATGGCGTAGCGGTTCTCCAGGGGGCGCAGCAGCGCATCGGGAATCGCCCGAAAGCCGAGCAGACCCAGCACCACCAGCCCCGCCCAGAGCATGATCACCGCCGGCCGGCGCCGACGCACCAGCACCAGCAGCGCCACAGTCCACCACAGGGCCAGCCAGAACATGGGCTGGGTGATGGCCGACAACACCTTCGAGAAGAAGAACATCCGGTCCGATCCTGTCTACGATCCCCGAAAGATAACCGAAGCACACCCGTTCCCGTTAGCGTGCCGGACTAGGCCGCTGACACACCCCACCACCCGATATCGCACCGGGTCCCTGTATATACTGCCCGTTTTCAGCAACCCCGCAACACTTCTGATATCGCCACTTCCACGCCGGAGTTGGCCCACCCGCAGACCGGCCCAAGCCGGCTAGAGAGAGGAGACAGAACGTGCGCAGACTGCTTGCCATTGCCATTGCCACCCTGACCGGGAGCGGCGCCATTGCCCAGGACAACTACCCCGCCCGCCAGGTGACCGTGGTGGTGCCCTTCTCCCCGGGCGCCTCCAACGACATCATCGGCCGCCACCTGGCCGGCACGCTGGCAAAAAGGTGGGGCAAGCCCGTGGTCGTGGAAAACCGTCCCGGCGCCGGCTCGGCCATCGGCGTGGCCTACGTGGCGCGCAGCGCGCCCGATGGCCACACGCTGCTGTTCATCTCCTCCGCCTACACCACGCTGGTCGCCACCGCGCCCACCAAGGACCTGGGCTTCGATCCGGCCCGCGACATCCTGCCTGCCGCCATGGCGGCCCTGGGTGAATTCATCATGACCACCGGCCCCTCGACCAAGGCGGCGAACCTCACCGAGTTCATCGCCGAAGCGAAAACCCGTGGGCTGTTCGCCGGCACCACCGGCATCAACAGCGGTTCACACTTCGCCGCTGAGGCCTTCAGTGCCGCCACCGGCGTGAACCTGGACATGGTGCACTACAAAGGCGGCAACGAAGCCGGCGCCGACCTCGTGGCCGGCCGCGTCGATGCCTACTTCGGCACCGTCGCCTATGCCGCCCCGCTGGTGAAGCAAGGCCGCATGAAAGCCATGGCCATCGTCAGTCCCTCGCGCTCCAGCCTGTTGCCCGCCATCCCCACCATCACCGAGGCCGGCTACAAGGACGCCGAGTTCTCCAGCTGGTGGGGCGTGTTCGTGCCCGGCCGCACGCCAGCGGCCCTGGTCGACCGGCTCAATGGCGACATCAACACCCTGATGGCCACAGCGGAAAGCCGTAAGTTCCTCGAGGACATCGGTGCCATCCCCAATGCCATCCCGGCCGCGCAGTTCCGGACCATGGTCAACGAGGAAACCGAACGCTGGAAAAAACTGGTGGAAAAAATCAAGGCGAAAGAGAAGAAGTAATCGCAGAGGCCATCGCCCGTCATGGGCGCTGCTCCCTTGCCGCCTGTTTCACGGCAAGTGTACGATCGGCATACCAACGACTCGAACATCGAGCACACAACAAAGGGGGAAGCATTCGATGAGCAACACCGCCGCGCCACTGCCACGCCAACTCGACAACATCCTGTGCCTGGAGGATTTCGAAGCACACGCGCGGCGCTTCCTGCCGCGCCCGCTGTTCGGCTACATCTCCGGCGGCGTGGAGGCCAACACCTCGCTGGCCGCCAACCGCAGCGCCTTTGCGGAATGGGAGTTCCTGCCACGCGTGCTGGTCAACACCAGGGCACGGCACCAGAAGACCACGCTCATGGGCCGCACCTACGACCTGCCCTTCGGCTTTCCGCCCATGGGCGGCACGGCGCTCTTTTCCTATCGTGGTGACCATGTGCTGGCGCAGGCCGCGGCCAAGCTCAACACCGTGATGATCCAGAGCGGCGCCTCGCTCACGCGCATGGAAGAAGTGCGCGAAGTGGGGCCCACCGCCTGGTTCCAGGCCTACCTGCCGGGCGAACCCACCATCATCACGCCGCTGGTGGAACGCGCACAGAACGCCGGCTTCGAAACGCTGGTGCTG
>CAIPGJ010000355.1 GCA_903864555.1 uncultured Pseudomonadota bacterium
CGGCAGCTTCTGCTTCATCAAGAGCAACAAGCGCTACCTCAAGGGCTGGGTGGGCGTGATGCCGCGCGTGACCTTCGAGGACAATCAGGTGGTGCGCATTGCCTTTTCGCTGGTGCGCCAACTGGACAACACCGAGATCGTCATCCGCCCGGTGGCCGAGGAGGCCGCGGCACTGGCCGAGATCCAGAAATACTCGGACCGCTTCAAGACAAAGATGGAACTGGCCGGGGACGAAGTCATCGTCACCGCCGGCATCTGATTGCTGACAACAAGAACAAGGAGGGAGGCAGGATGAAACAGCAAGCTCGAACCGCACTGAACCGCGCCGTGATTGGAACCCTGGTGGCGCTGCCACTGGTGGCCGCCAGTCACCAGGCGATGGCCCAGGCCTATCCGACCAAGGCCATCCGCTTTGTCGTGGGTTTCCCGCCCGGCGGTGGCAATGACCTGCTGGCGCGCACGGTGGGTGCCAAACTGTCCGAGGTGGTGTCGCAGTCGGTGATCGTCGAGAATCGCGCCGGCGCCGGCGGCAATGTCGGGGCCGAGTATGTGTCACGCCAGGCTGCCGACGGCTACACCATTCTGATGATGTCGAGCAGCCATCCGATCCAGAAGTTGCTCAAGCCCGAACTCACCTATGACCCGATCGCCGACTTCACGCCGGTGGCCCGGCTGGCTGCTTACAGCTACATCCTGGTGATCAACCCCGGGGTGCAGGCGCGCAATGTGAAGGAACTGGTGGGCCTGGCCAAGGCCAAGCCGGGGGCACTCAATTTCGTGTCATCGGGCAATGGCTCCGGCTCACACCTGGCGGGCGAACTGTTCAAGATCGCCACCACCACCGACCTGACCCACATCAGCTACAAGGGCGGCGCGCAGGCGATCACCGACCTGGTGGGCGGGCGGGTGCAGATGATGTTCAGCCCCATCCCGGCGGTGATGCCGCAGGTCAAGGCTGGCAAGATGGTGGTGCTGGCTTCCACCGGCAACCAGCGTGCCTCGGCACTGCCGGATGTACCCACGGTGATGGAGTCGGGCTTTCCCAACTTCACCGCCAACTCCTGGTACGGCGTAGTCGGCCCGGCGAAACTGTCGGTGGCCATCGCCGACACCCTGAACAAGCAGATCAACGTCGCGCTGCAGGCAGCCGATGTCCGCGAGCGTCTTGTGGGCGAAGGTGCGGAACCCGCGCCCGCCACGCGCGAGCAGTTCGTCGAACTGATCCGTGCCGATCACGACAAGTGGGGCAGGGTGATCCGGCAGACCGGGATCAAGGGCGACTGAGGCGTTTGCAGGAGGGGCACGAAGCGGCGCTGACGCTAACGGCCCCCTTTGACAAGGGGGTCAACCCTGTTGCAGTCACGTTTCCCCCGGAAGTTGGTGAAGAGTCTTGAGCCCCCCCCACGCCAGAGGGAGGTATTCGCGTCATTCTCTTAATTCGGGACTTGATCAGCGTTTCTTCCGCGCGGCCGTAAGGCGCATCAGCTCGCCCACGTCCTTGCAGTTTTCAATGTTTTCCACCATGTCGGCCACTTTGGCGGCGGCCTTGCCGATCACCGGCTGCGCCAGGTTGTCGAACTTGGCACGCAGTTCGGCATCGCTCATGGGGTTCTGGATCGAGCCCTTGGGGTAGTCGACCTGGGACACGTAACTGGCGCCATTCTTCATCCTGACCGTCATGCGGCAGGACACGCCACGCGGCAGGTTCTGGTCCACGCTGATGGCGGTGGCCTTCATCAGCCGAACCAGCACCGGGTCCTTGAGCTTCCTGTCGCTGTACTGTTTCAGCAGTGCCGCCCCTTCCTTGAAGGCCACCGCCGTGGAGTAGGGCAGGCTGACCTGGCCTTCATGGTAGGTGCGCGGCGACTTGTTCTGGTGATACAGCGCCCAGTCCGGATGGCGCGCCACTTCGATGGCGGCGATCTGCGCCAGCACCGGCTTGTCGCGGCCGCGGATCTCCAGTGCGCAGTCGATGGCATTGTGGATGGGCCTGGCGCAGGAGTAGGGCTTGAACTCGATGTCGAGGCGATAGGGGCGCTTGAGTCCCTTGGTCAGTTGCGAGGCATCGGACTGGTCGGTGAAGGCACGCAGAAAGCCGCGCTCGCCCTCGAAGATGGTCTCGGCGCCGGTAAAGCCCAGTTGGGCCATCAGCGCGGCAGTGACGCCGTTACGTGCGGCGGGGCCCGGGTTGAAACGCTTCTGCATGGACGGGCCGTACATCTCCATGAGGCCGGAGGCCTGCGCGCCGGCCAGGCCGAAGGCGGAAACCAGTTGCCCGGCATTCAGGCCCAGCATGCGACTGGCCGCCACCGTGGCGCCGAATACACCGCAAGTCGGGGTGGTGTGATAAGCGCGGTTGCGCAGCGAGTTGTTGGCCGCCTTGCTCAGTCGCTCCATCATTTCGCAGCCGGCAGCCAGGGCCGCAATCAGCTGCCGGCCATTGGCGCCCTGGCGCTGTGCCGCGGCCAGCGCCGCCGAAAACACCGGCGGGCTGAAGTGGAACAGCGCCAGGATGTCAATGTCGTCCAGTTCGATGCTGTGCGAGGAGATGGCATTGGCAAACGCGGCCTGCGCCATGGGCACACGCTCGCCGCCGCCGACCAGCGTGGATTCCGTCACCCCTTTCTGCACCGTGGCGAAGCGGCGCGCGACCACGCCGCTTTCGGTCTGGCTGCCGGCAATGCCCACACCGAGGTAATCCAGCAGCAGGCGTTTCATCGCCTTGCGGTTGGCCTCGGGCACCTTGTTGTAATCGAGGCTGGTGAAGTGGGCGGCGAGTTGCTGGGCGATGGTGGCGGGCATGATTGGACCCTTTCGTGATATTCGTGATGGGGGCAGGAGGGGGTAGGGTGTTGGGCAGTCGCCTGGCGATCAGACCGGATCCCAGTTGAACACGTCACCGGAACGGTCCAGCGGGAAGAAGGACTGCTGCAGCGCCGGTATGCAGTGCTCGGCGATGGACTCCGGGGTCCAGCCCTCGGAACGATGCACCGAACGCACCGGGCGCGGCTGGCTCATGAGGAAGATCTCGTTGTTGCGAACGGCAAACACCTGGGCATTCACCTTCTCGGCCTGGTCACTGGCAAGGTACACGGCCAGCGGGGCGATCTTGGCGGGGGTCATCTGCTTGAGTTTTTCCACGCGCGCCTCTTCGGCCGGCGTGCTGGTGGGGATGGAGCTGGTCATGCGGCTCCAGGCAAAGGGCGCGATGCAGTTGGAGCGCACCTTGAACTTGGCCATGTCCAGGGCGATGGATTTGGAGAAGGCGGTCAGCCCCAGCTTGGCGGCGGAGTAGTTGGCCTGGCCAAAGTTGCCGATCAGGCCGGAGGTGGAGGTCATGTGCACGAAGCTGCCCGATTCCTGCTCCTTGAAGTGCAGGGCGGCGGCCTTGCTCATGTAGAAGGCGCCCAGCAGGTGCACCTTGATCACCGCCTCGAAGTCTTCCGTGCTCATCTTGTGGAAGATGCGGTCACGCAGGATCCCGGCGTTGTTGATCACGCAGTCGATGCGGCCGAAGGTGCCGATGGCGGTCTCGATGATGCGGTTGGCGCTGGCCGCCTCGGAGACGCTGTCGGTGCTGGCCACGGCCTGGCCGCCGGCCGCCTTGATCTCCTCGACCACCTTCTGCGCCGGGCCCATGTCCTTGCCTTCGCCGGTGAGCGAGGCGCCAATGTCGTTCACCACCACCTTGGCGCCCTGCGCCGCCATCGCCAGCGCGATGTCGCGCCCGATGCCGCCGCCCGAACCCGTGACGACCACGACCTTGTCCTTGACCATCTGCCCTGCTGCCATCTTGCTTCTCCTTGAGTGCTTGTATGGAATGCCTGCTGAAGGCTGGTGTCCCGAATCGCAAGTTCGCCGAATAAAAGTGTCGAAATCGGCGCCATACGGCGTTGCCAATGCTCGCAAGCCAGCCAGGCTTGCTCCGCTTTGCGCCTTGTCTGGC
>CAIPGJ010000356.1 GCA_903864555.1 uncultured Pseudomonadota bacterium
CCCGAAAAATTCATCACCAACTATCGCCACCACTCAAAATGATGCAAATTTCAACGAACTGCTAGCCCACTTGTTCGATCCGTCCCTAGACTCGTCCCAGCGTATAACGGCTGCCCGGCGCTGGCGGCACCCGCGACGGGCCGGCAAAGCACTGGGCATTGGCCATCCAGCTCGCCGCGATGTCGCCGGACACTTTCAACCGTGTGTCGGCAACGTTGCGTGTCTGTGCCACCACCTGGCAGAACTCGCTGGCGGAACCGGCGATACATTCTGCTGCAGGCGCCGTGCCGGGCCACTCCCAGGCCTTGCCCGAAGGCGAAACCAGGCTGACGGTGGGACGTTCCGCCGGCACCGGCAGGCCGCGGTTGGAGAAGCTCCAGCCGAAGGTGTTCACGCCCAGCGTGGCGATGTGGTGGATGCGGTCGGTGTCCTCGCGCACCACACCCAGCAGGTCGTAGATCTCCTGGCCATGGGCCCAGGTCTCCATAAGCCGCGCGCTGATGCTGGAGCGCGCACTCATGTCCCGCCCGGCCCAGGGCACGCGCTGCCTGGGATCAGCCTCTGCGAAGGCCGCCACCAGCGCCAGATACTGCGCATGCCACCGGGCCAGCAGTTCGCGGCCGGTGATGTTGCCGATGCTGTGGTGCTGCAGGGTGAGGTTGCTGGCACCGGTCTGGCGCGCCACCTGCGCGCGCTCCTGCCGGGTCTTCAGGTAGGCATCGCGATCGGTGAGTGACACCAGGGCCGAGATGTTGCCGCTGTGCAGGTGGGCCATGACGTCATTGATGGTCCAGCCATTGAACTGCGTGGGCTCGGCCCATGCGCCGTCCGTGAGCGGCTGGAGCAGCCGGTACAGGGCCTCGCTCTCCTCGCCGAATGCCGCGCTTTCTGCTGCAAGCATGTTTCCTCCTCCGGGCTGATGGTTGTCGCGGGTGTGGTTGTCGCGCTTATGGTCACGCACGCGCTGATCAAGTTCAAGGCATGCGCATGATCGGGAAAGCCTGCCTCTGACGTGGGGCAGGCCCCAAGGGGATCGTGTCCCTCTTTGATCAATACTTCGTCCTGACTGGCCGGGGCAGTGTAGCCCTCTTGCAGCGGGCCATGCTTCCCCGGACAGTGGACGTCCGAAGCGCCGCTTCAATCCCCGCGCCTGAAGCGCTCCAGCTCGCGCCGGTCGCGTTTGGTGGGACGACCGGGCACCACCGGCTGGGGGCCGGACTTGCGCATGGCGATCAGGGTCTTGCGCCGCTCGATGCTCTGCTCGCTTTCTTCGTACAGGCGTGCCGCCTCCACGGCCGGGCCGCGCTGGTCGGACAGGGCACGCACCTGGATCTGCCACACCAGTTCTCCGGCGCGGATTTCGATCTGGTCACCCGGTTTGAGTTCACGCGCCGGCTTGACGCGATCACCCGCCACCCGAACACGCCCCGCCTCCACGGCCTGCGCTGCCAGACTGCGCGTCTTGAAAAAGCGCGCAGCCCACAACCACTTGTCGATGCGCAGGCGGCCAAGTCCGGCATCGGCTGCGCTGTTGGTGTGCTTCATCAGCTCTCCGCTTTACGCTTTCCGCGCTGCACATGGCAGGCGGCAAATGTTTTCAGATCGGTAATAGTTGGCATGGTGCCGGGCTGCTTCCATCTTATGCTGACATCATGAAATCGGCAGCAGGCCGCGCACCGACCACAGACGCAGCAAAAAAGCCGCACCACAAAGTCAGGATGCACCATGACACGCCCGCAATCCATCCCCCATGGCGGACTGATTTCCCGCAAGGTCGAGGAGATCAACGAAGTCCTCAACGCCCTGCTGGAAGAGGAGCAGTCCGTCACCACCATCCTGGACAAGGAAGGCACGGCCTTCAGCTCGCAACTGGTGTTCATCGACCCGCAACGGCACTATATCTGCCTCGCCCTGTCGGCCAATCCGCAGGCCAACGCCTCGCTGCTGGCACGCCCGCGCGCGAGCTTCATCTCGGCCTCGCCGCACTGGCACCACGAATTCGTGGCGGCCGAACCGTGCCAATCCGAACTGCTGGGCGAACCGGTGATACGCATGGCCTTTCCCAGTGTCGTGGTCAGCCAGGAACGACGCCGCGTCGAACCGCGTGCCGAAGCCCCGGGCCCCTTCATGCTGAAGTGCCTGGCCGACGCGCGCGGCATTGCCCCTTTCGAGGGTGACATCATCGACATCAGCCATCGCGGCATTGGTTTTCTGCTCTACCAGGTGGACATCACGCTGGAGCCGGGCACGGTGCTGCACGGCTGCCGCATCGAGCGCGCCGGCGAAGCGCCCATCTCGGTGGACCTGGAAGTCCGCTATTCCACCAGCGTGCCCCTGCCCAACGGCGGCTACGCGCACCGCTCCGGCTGCCTGTTCCTCAATCCCACGCGGCGCGTGACCGAACTGATCGAGGCCTTCAACGCCTGAGGCAGGCGGGTGGCGTTCCGTCACCGGGGTCATGTGCAAACGGTCTCGCCGCGTTACTCCCCGACGATCCCCAGGTCGGTGATCAGCTTGCCCCAGGCAGCCCGCTCCGACTGCAGGAAGGCGGTCAGTTGCTCCGGTGTGCCGCCGGTCACTTCCAGCCCCAGCTTCTCCGTCTGCGCCCGGTAGGACGGCTTGTTCACCGCGGCATTGCCCGCGGCATTCATGCGCGAAACGATGGCGGTCGGCAGCCTGGCCGGCGCGACGATGCACCAGAAGGTGTAGGTGGTGAAGCCCTTCAATCCGGCCTCGGTGAAGGACGGCACATCAGGCAAGGCTGCAACACGCTTGTCCGAAGAAATGGCGAGGATGCGCAGCTTGCCTGAACGCACCTGCTCCGACAGTTGCAGCGGATGGCCGAAGGTCATGTGGATCTGCCCGGCGAGCAGGTCGGTGAGCGCAGGACCGGTGCCCTTGTAGGGAATGTGCACCAGGTGGATGCCCGCCATGTGCTCGAACATTTCGCCGGCCAGGTGGCTGCCGGTGCCCACGCCGGCGCTGCTGTAATTGAACCTGCCCGGCCCGGCCTTGGCCAGCGCAATGAACTCACGCAGGTTCTTTGCCGGCACCTGCGGATTCACGTACAGGGCCAGGCCGTTGCGCGTGAGGTTGACCACCGAGGTGAAATCCCGGTCCGGGTCATAGGGCAGGGCCTTGCCGGCATTCTTCGCCAGATAGGGTGCCGAGATCAGGCTGCCCGCCGCACCGAACAGGAAGGTGTAGCCATCGGGTGTGGCGCGCGCCACCAGTTCCGAGCCGACCGATCCGCCTGCGCCAGGCCGGTGCTCCATCAGCACCGACTGCCCGAGTTCC
>CAIPGJ010000357.1 GCA_903864555.1 uncultured Pseudomonadota bacterium
CCAGCTCGACAGCGGCATGATGGGCCTGGCCGCGGTGCAGCCGCTGGTGAAGTCGGGCAAGCTGCGCCTGATGGCCGCCGCCACCGACAAGCGCATCGCCGAGCTGCCGGACCTGCCCACCGTGGCGGAAGCCGGCTACCCCGGCTTTTCCTCGGGCACCTGGAACTGCGTGGTGACCCAAGCGGGCGTGCCCCGCGCCATCGTCACGCGGCTCAACCGCGAGATCAACCGCGCGCTGCAGGCCCCGGAAGTGAAGAACCCGCTGGAGGCGCAGAAAGTGCTGCTGGGCAATGGCACCCCCGAGGATCTGGGCCGCAAGATCGCTTTCGAGACCGAACGCTGGGCCAAGGTGCTGAAGGGCGTGAACGTCAAGTTCGATGATTGATGGGATGGGGAGGCAGGCAGTGCTGTTCCGTCCTGTCACCCCGGGTGCCGGCGCGGCGCGTTTTCCACTCTGGCAGCTGCCTTGACACCCGGGGTGCAAGGCCCCTAAGATCAAAAGAGAACGCCATTCCAAAAGTGCTGCAGTCCAGGCACTTGCTGATGCAGCCGGCGGCAGCTTTCCACGAATGCCTTGCACGAAATGCCGGCCGGTGCGCCTGCCGGCCTCCGATCAAACCTGGTCATCTCGTGGCTGCCGCCCTGAACCAACCAAAGGAGGTTTCATGACCGCATTCAAACGCGTTTCGCTGGCGCTGGCCGGCGCACTTTCCCTGGCCTTTAGCGTGCCATCAGGCGCCCAGGCGCCCTCGCCCACCCAGGGCTTCCCGAACAAGGCGGTGGATTTCTTCACGCCGGTCGGCGCGGGCGGCGGCACCGACATCATGTCGCGGCTGCTTGCGGGCAAGTTGTCCGAGCGTTGGGGCCAGCCGGTGGTGGTGCAGAACAAGATCGGCGGTCGCGGCGCGATTGCCGGGCAGGCCGTGGTGCGCTCCAAGCCCGATGGCTACACCGTGTACATTGCCGCCGCCGGCAACATCACCATCAGCCCCTACCTGGGTGACATGGGGTTCGACCCGGAGAAGGACCTCACCGCCGTGAGCGTGCTGGCCACCGCGCCCTACGTGGTGATCGTCAATCCCAAGGTGGTGACGGCCGCCAGCATCAGGGATTTCATTGCCGCCGCGGCGAAGAATCCGGGGCAGTTTACCTGGGGCTCATCGACCTTCAGCAGCGTTGATCATCTGGCCGGCGAATCCTTCCAGATGATGACCAAGACCCAGCTCACCCATGTGCCCTACAAGACCGGCGCCAATGCGCTGGTGGACATCATCGCCGGACGCGTGTCGCTGGGTTTCCTCACCATCCCGACGACCCTGCAGTACATCAAGACCGGCCAGTTGAAGGCGCTGGGCGTGAGCGACCGCAAGCGCTCCAACCTGCTGCCCGATGTGCCCACCATCGCCGAGGCTGGCGTGACTGGTTACGAGATCCTCACCTGGTACGGCGCCTGGGTGCCTTCGAAGACCCCGCCCGCCATCGTGGACAAGCTGGCCGCCGACATCCGTGCCGTCATCTTCGAGGAGGGCACACGCCAGAAGGTCATTGGCATGGGCTTCGACCCCACCGCCGGCACCGCCGCGGAAGCCGCTGCTTTCGTGAAGTCGGAGGCGGCACGTTTCTTGAAGATCATCGCGGCCACCGGTCTCAAGGAAAAGGATGACGGTCGCTAGAGGGCGGCACCACAGGACATAGCAGGACATAGCAGGACATAGCGGACATGGCAGGGAGAATGGCAAGATGAGCGCAGACGGGAAGATGCCCGAGTACAGCACCGACGTGCTGGTGATGGGTGGTGGCGGGTCGGGACTGGCAGCGGCCATCACCGCGCGCGAGCTGGGTCGCGAGGCCATCCTGCTGGAGAAGAATCCGGATATCGGCGGTTCCACCGTGTGGTCCATCGGCTCCTTTTCCGCCACCTGCACACCGCATCAGTTGCGCCTGGGCATCAAGGACAATCCGGAAGACCACTTCGAGGACATCGGCAAGTTCAACGCCAAGGTGGTCAACGGCGTGTGGAAGGGTTACGACAATACCGACAACCTGGAGCTGCGCCGGCTGCTGGCCTATCACTCCGGCGAGACTTTCCGCTGGGTGCAGGACATGGGTGTGCGCTTCTTCGGGCCGACGCTGGAACTGCCGCATCGCAAGCCGCGCATGCACAATGTGCTGCCCAATTCCAAGGCCTATGGTTACTGGTGTGGCAAGCGTGCCCGCGACGTCGGTGTGGACATCCGCTGCCAGCGCCGCGTCACGCGCATCCTCATGGAGGGCAAACGCGCCGTAGGCCTGGAGTGCACGTTGCCGGATGGCTCACAGGAGCGCTACCTGGCGCGCGGCGGCATCGTCATGGCCTGCGGCGACTATGCCGGCGGCGAGGAAATGAAGCGCCGCTACGCCCAGCCCGAACTGGTGACCATGAAGACTTCCTGCAATCCGGCCAACGAGGGTGATGGCCACCTCATGGCCATGCAGCAGTTCGGCGCGAAAGTGCTCAATTCACACATGGTGGCGGCGCGCGTGCGTTTCGTCGCCCCGCGGGTGAAG
>CAIPGJ010000358.1 GCA_903864555.1 uncultured Pseudomonadota bacterium
CTAATGGGGGCCCCCTTTGACAAGGGGGTTTACATTGCCGCGGCTTACGCCCCTGGAAGTCAGCCAGGGAGTCCGGCATGGTCACGCTTGCCGTGGTGCCTGCCGGCATCACTTCTTCGTGTAAATCTGGTCGAAGGTGCCACCGTCGGAAAAGTGTTCTTTCTGCGCCTTCTGCCAGCCGCCGAACACCTCATTGATGGTGAACAGGTTCACCTTGGGGAAGGTCTTGGAATATTTCGCCGCAATCTTCTGGTCAATCGGCCGGTAGAAATGCTTTGCCGCAATCTCCTGGCCTTCCGTGGTGTACAGGAACTTCAGGTACTCCTCGGCCACCCTGCGCGTGCCACGCTTGTCGACCACCTTGTCGATTATGGCAACCGGGGGTTCGGCCAGGATGCTGATGGGTGGATAGACGATTTCGAACTTGTCGGCACCGAACTCTTTCAGCGTCAGGTGGGCTTCGTTCTCCCAGGTGAGGATGGTGTCACCCAGCCCGCGCTCGGCAAAGGTCACTGTCGATCCGCGCGCGCCGGCATCCAGCACCGGCACGTTCTGATACAGCCTGGCGACGAATTCCTTGGCCTTGGCCTGGTCGCCCTTGGTGCGCCGCAGTTCATAACCCCAGGCCGCGAGATAGGCCCAGCGCGCACCTCCAGAGGTCTTGGGGTTGGGCACGATCACGGCCACATCGGGTTTGACCAGGTCGCTCCAGTCCTTGATGCCCTTGGGATTGCCTTTGCGCACCAGGAACACATAGGTCGATGTGTAAGGTGAGGCATTGTGCGGCAGGCGGTTCTGCCAGTCACGCGACAGCAGGCCCTTCTCGGCAATGGCGTCGATGTCGTAGGCCAGCGCCAACGTGACGACATCGGCCTCCAGGCCATCGATGACCTTGCGGCCCTGCGAACCTGAGCCGCCGTGTGACTGGCTCACCGACACATTGTCGGCAGGCGCCTTGGTCTTCCAGTACTTGGCAAACGCTGCGTTGAAATCCTGATACAGCTCGCGTGTCGGATCGTAGGACACGTTGAGCAGCTTGATGTCGGCCGCCTGCGCTGTTGCGACCACGCCTGCCAGCAGCGCGGTGGCGGCCAGACGTGCGATGAAATGCCTGCGTTGCATGGGGTGCTCCCTTGAAAATGATGTTCAGCGGAGCGAACCTTAGCGGCAGGTATCAGGAAGCAAAACGAATATTGCAGCCTTTACAAAGAAGCATTTGCATATAACTGCCGGTTGCAAAGCCCTGCCAAGAGGCGTACTGTTGCGCCGCACAAACCCACTCGGCACCCGCGGCCCATGGCCGAATCCCATACCTCCCAAAAATCCTCACTCGCCACGCTCACCCTGGGCGCGCTGGGCATTGTCTTTGGCGACATCGGCACCAGCCCGCTGTATGCCTTCAAGGAGGCCTTCGGCGGCACCCATGGGCTGCCGCTGACACCAGCGAACGTGTTCGCCGTGCTGTCCATGATGTTCTGGACAGTCACCCTGATCGTGACCGTCAAGTACGTCAGCATCGTGCTGCGCTTCGACAACAACGGCGAGGGCGGCATCCTGGCGCTGCTCGCCTTTGCCTCGCGCAGCCTGCGCCGCAGTCCGCGCCTGGTATGGATCGCCTCGACCCTGGCGGTGGCCGGCGCCTCCCTCTTCTATGGCGATGCCATCATCACGCCAGCCATCTCGGTGCTGTCGGCGGTGGAAGGCCTGGCCGTGGCGGCACCGGGCCTGCAACATTGGGTGGTGCCCATCACCATCGGCATCATCGTCGGACTGTTCGCCATCCAGAGCCGCGGCACCGGCAGCGTCGGCCGGTTCTTCGGCCCCATCACCGTGATCTGGTTCCTGTGCCTCGCCGGACTGGGCCTGCGCAGCATCTGGTCCAACCCCGAGGTGCTCTCGGCGCTCAACCCGGCGCATGCGCTGCACCTGGCCACCACGGCGCCAGGCATGGCTTTTCTCACCATGGGTGCGGTGTTCCTGTCAGTCACCGGCGCCGAAGCGCTGTATGCGGACATGGGGCATTTCGGCCGCGCCCCCATCAAGATCGGCTGGTTCGGCCTGGTGTTTCCCTGCCTGATGCTGAACTACTTCGGCCAGGGCGCCCTGGTGCTGCGCGATGCAGCCGCCGTGAAGAGCCCCTTCTACCTGCTGGCTCCGTCGGAATGGGTGTTGCCGCTGGTGGTGCTGGCCACCGCAGCCACGGTGATCGCCTCGCAGGCGACCATCTCGGGCGCCTTCTCGGTGACGCAGCAGGCCTCGCGCCTGGGCTACCTGCCGCGCATTCCGGTGGAGGTCACCTCCGACGTGGAGCGCGGGCAGATCTACATCAGCCGCGTGAACTGGCTGCTGATGGTCATGGTGGTGGCCCTGGTGATTGCCTTCGGCTCCTCCAGCGCGCTGGCCTCGGCCTACGGCATCGCGGTGTCGCTGACCATGCTGCTGGAAACCCTGCTCATCATCATCGTGGTGATGCAGCTCGCGCACCGCGCGCGGCTGTTGCTGGCGGCCGTGCTGGCCGGCATCGGCGTGATCGAACTGCTGTTCGTCGCAGCCAATGGCGCCAAGTTTTTCGAAGGCGGCTGGTTCCCGCTGGCCTGCGGGGCCTTCCTCTTCATCCTGCTCAGCACCTGGAAGCGGCTGAGCGCCATCATCAGCGCGCGTGAAACCGCCTACAGCGTGCCCATGGAAGGCTTCCTCAAGTCGCTCAAGGGCGGCAGCATCCACCGCGTGCCGGGCACCGCCGTCTACCTCACGCAGGACATCGACAGCGTGCCCGCCACGCTACTGCACAACCTCAAGCACAACAAGGTGATCCACGAGCGCATGGTGTTCCTCACCATCGCCACCGAAGACGTGCCCTATGTCGCCACCACCGAGCGCACCCAGGTGGAAGTGCTGGAGCGCGGTGAAGCCTGGCGTGTGACCCTGCATTACGGTTTCCGCGAGGACCCTGACGTGCCCCTGGGCATCAGCCTGCTGAGGAAACGCCATGGCCTGGCGCTGGACATGGAGGACACCACCTTCTTCCTCGGCAAGACCACGGTGGCGCGCGCGGAGAAGGCGGGCCTGTTCACCTGGCGGCGCGAGATCTACCGCTGGATGCAACGCAACAGCCCCAGCACCGTGGAGTACTTCAAGCTGCCACCCTCGCGCGTCATCGAACTGGGCACCCAGATCAGTCTCTGAAGTCCGCCGGGATGACGCTATGATGCAAGCTGATTAATATCAGATTACGGTGGATCACCCGGTCATCATTGGACGGGTAATGACAATATGATCAGGAGGCTTCCCCGATGAAAGTCCATGGCAGGGTCGTGGTGGTAACCGGCGCCGGTTCCGGCATAGGGCGGGCGATGTGCCTGCGCTTTGCCAGCGAGGGTGCCGCCGGCATCGTCGCAGCCGACCTGAATGCCGATGCCGCGGCGGCCACCGCCCGCGAAGTGAACGGTCTGCCCTTCACGGTGGATGTCACCGATGAGGCGCAAGTCGGTGCACTGGTCGAAGCGGCCATCGGCCGCTACGGGCGCATCGACCTGTTCTGCTCCAACGCCGGCATCCTGCAAAGCCGTGGCGAGGACGCCCCGCCCGCGGAATGGCAGCGCAGCTGGAATGTGCATGTCATGGGCCACGTGCATGCGGCGCGTGCGGTGCTGCCGCACATGCTGGCGCGCGGCGAAGGCTACCTGCTGCAAACCGCTTCGGCCGCCGGACTGCTCACGCACGTCGAAGTGGCGCCTTATGCCGTCACCAAGCATGCCGCGGTCAGCTACGCCGAGTGGCTCGCCATCACCTACGCCGATCGCGGCATCCGCGTGAGCTGCCTGTGTCCGCAGGGCGTGCGCACCCCCATGCTGATGGGCGCGAGCGGTGACCGCAATTCCTTCCTGCTGCAGGAGGCGCTGCCCCCCGAGGATGTCGCCGCCTGCGTGGTAAAAGGCCTGGAGGAGGAACGCTTCCTCATCCTGCCCCACCCGGAAGTACTGGACTACCTGCGGCGCAAGACGGCTGATTACGATCGCTGGCTGGGCGGCATGCGCAAGCTGCGGGCGAAGATTTTCGGCACCGCCTGAGGGCACACGGGACTGCGCATCACTCCTCCAGGACGATCCCGCCGCGCTTGA
>CAIPGJ010000359.1 GCA_903864555.1 uncultured Pseudomonadota bacterium
GCCGGACTCACCAGGTGCGTGCGTCCGCCGGCGCCCTGCCGGCCTTCGAAATTGCGGTTGGACGTCGAGGCGCAACGCTCGCCCGGCTCCAGCCGGTCGGCGTTCATGGCCAGGCACATGGAGCAACCAGGCTCCCGCCATTCGAAACCGGCGTCACGGAAGATCCGGTCCAGTCCTTCCTTTTCCGCCTGGGCTTTCACCAGGCCGGAACCGGGCACCACCATGGCGAGCTTGACGCTGGCCGCCACGCGCTTGCCACGCACCACCACGGCGGCGGCACGCAGGTCCTCGATGCGCGAGTTGGTGCAGGAGCCGATGAACACCTTGTCCAGGCGGATGTCGCTGATGGGCGTGTTGGGTTTCAGGCCCATGTACTGCAGCGCGCGCTCCATGCCCTCGCGGCGCACGGCATCCTTTTCCTTGTCCGGGTCGGGCACGCGATCCTCGATGGTCACCACCATCTCGGGCGAAGTGCCCCAGGTGACCTGCGGCTTGATGGTGGCCGCATCGATGCTGACGGTGCGATCGAACTGCGCACCGGCATCGCTGGTGAGCGTGCGCCAGTAAGCCGCCGCCCTGTCCCACTGCGCTGGGGACGGCGAAAACGGCCGGCCCTTGAGATAGTCGATGGTGGTTTCATCCACGGCCACCATGCCGGCGCGTGCCCCAGCCTCGATGGCCATGTTGCACAGGGTCATGCGCCCTTCCATGGACAGTGCGCGGATGGCGCTGCCGCCGAATTCGATGGTGTAGCCGGTGCCCCCGGCCGTGCCGATGCGGCCGATCACCGCCAGCGTGATGTCCTTGCCGGTGACGCCGGCGGGAATCGCGCCCTCGACGCTGACCAGCATGTTCTTCGCCTTCTTGGCGAGCAGCGTCTGGGTGGCCATCACGTGCTCGACCTCGGAGGTGCCGATGCCGAAGGCGAGGCAGCCGAAGGCGCCATGCGTGCTGGTGTGGGAATCGCCGCACACCACGGTCATGCCCGGCAGCGTCGCGCCGTTCTCCGGCCCGATCACGTGCACGATGCCCTGGCGCGCATCCTTGAAGGGGAAATAGGCCTTGGAACCCGATGCGCGGATATTGGCGTCCAGGGTCTCCACCTGGATGCGTGAAATCGGATCCTTGATGCCCTCCTCCCAGTGGTCGGTGGGCGTGTTGTGGTCGGCGGTGGCAACGATGGAACTGACACGCCAGGGCTTGCGCCCGGCCAGCTTCAGCCCCTCGAAGGCCTGCGGGCTGGTCACTTCATGGACCAGGTGGCGGTCGATGTACAGCGCCGTGGTGCCGTCATCCTCCGCGTATACCGCATGGCTTTCCCACAGCTTGTCGTACAGGGTTTTTGCGCTCATCGCTGCGATCCGGGAACCGTTCAAGTAACGCCGGCAAGGCGCCGGCAAACCGGGCCACCCCTGCCGCGGACACGTTCTGCACCCGCGCAGGGTCACCCGACCAAAGAGCGCAGAATTATACCGGATGGATGCCACCCGCCATGGCGCAAAAAACGCGAACAATCAACGCGGTAAATTCGCTTTTTCGAAACGCTCACGGGCCTGTTGCCCGGCCGGTAGGGCACTTGCGCAAGTCCCAGGCGTCGTAACAGTCCTGCGCCGCTCCGGGGAAGTTCCCCTCAGCGCCTGACCGCCGCCTGGTACAAGGGCATCACGCGCTGCGCGTAATCGGTCAGGTCCCTGGTGCGTGCCTCATTGGAGGGGTGCGTGGACAGCCATTGCGGCGGCTCGCCACCGGTCAGCTTGGCCATCTTGCCCCACAGCGAAACGGCGGCGCGCGGATCGTAACCGGCGCGCGCGGCCAACTCGACACCGATACGGTCGGCCTCGGTCTCGTCCTGGCGTGAATGTCGCCGGTTGATGGTGTACTCGGCCGCCAGTTGCCCCACCTGCTGCACCGTGTCGGACAGACCGAACAGCGCGCCGGCGATGCCGATCACGGCGTTCTGGCCCATTTGCATCGAGGCCTGCTCGCGGCTGTGCTCGCGCAGTGCATGCGCCATTTCGTGGCCCATCACGGCCGCCAGTTCGTCATCGTTCAGGGCCAGTTTCTGGATCAGGCCGGTGTAGACCGCGATCTTGCCGCCAGGCATGCACCAGGCGTTGACCTGGTCGCTGCTGAGCAGGTTGGTTTCCCACTTCCATTTCACGGCATCTTGGCGGAAGGTCGCCGTGGCGGGAATGAGGCGGCCCGCAACGCGCCTGATCCGTTCCA
>CAIPGJ010000360.1 GCA_903864555.1 uncultured Pseudomonadota bacterium
CAATAGTGCGATCAGTTCAGAATTCAACCTGCTTCCTGTTGTGCGGTTCAGGAAGGTCGTTATTATCAGATCTGTATGGTATAGCTCGTGATTAATGAATCTGTGATCATATTGTTATCACAGTATTAGAGTATTTTCCCCGGTGTGAGGCATGCCTTGATTGGCTGTGCAGGTCCGGCCACGGCTATGCCAGTTTCTGAAACTTGCCATTGCCGGTCTTTTTCAGGTCGAGTGGCAGCACATTGGTGGGGCTTTCCACGGTCTGTTGAGTAGATCCCTCTCCGGCTTCGCGCTGTCGGCGCCTGATGCGCGCGAAGGTCTTGCGAAGGCCGGTCTCGACGCTGGACGTGTAGCGAGGCCAGGGGTCAAGAATCGATTTCATCGGTCGCGTCTCCTGGATGGCTGGCTTGCTCCAGTGCTTGGGGTGGCGGCCCGTCCCGGGCTGTGCACCGCAATCACCTGTGCAGGACGCGAACGCTGTCGGGCGCATCGGTGAACAGAACAGCCATATCCGCAAGTGCGCCCTGCGCGAACAGGGCATGGTCGCGTAGATGAAGACGCCTGAGGTCCTCTCCGATGCTGCAAATGATGGAGCGGCTCCGGTCCCCGCTCCTGCAAGCACACTGTCCAGCCGGGAAGAGTGACCGCATCACGGCCCGGCCTGAGCGCAGCGCCGTGATGCCGTGACGCCCTTAGCTTTGTCGGTCAGCGGAACACGATGGTCTTGCTGCCATGCACGAGGACGCGATCCTCGATATGGAAGCGCAGGCCGCGTGCCAGCACCGCCTTCTCGATGTCCTTGCCATAGCGCACCAGGTCATCCGGGCTGTCCGAGTGGTCGACACGGATCACGTCCTGCTCGATGATCGGCCCCTGGTCCAGTTCCGCGGTGACATAGTGGCAGGTGGCCCCGATCAGCTTGACGCCGCGGGCATAGGCCTGGTGATAGGGGCGTCCACCGACGAAGCTGGGCAGGAAGGAATGGTGGATGTTGATGATGCGCCCAGGCAGTTCGGCACACAGCTCCGGTGACAGGATCTGCATGTAACGCGCCAGCACCATGACGTCGGCTTCTGCGGCGTGGAACAGCCTTCGCACTTCGGCATAGGCCTGCGGTTTGTTCTCCGGTGTCACCGGCACATGGTGGAAGGTGATGCCATGCCATTCGACGAAGCCGCGCAGGGATTCGTGGTTGGAAATGACGCAGGGAATGTCGATGTCCAGTTCCTTGGCCTGCCAGCGCGCCAGCAGGTCATACAGGCAATGCGCCTGTTTCGACACCAGCAGCACCGCACGCTTGCGCAGCGCGCTGTCGCTGAGTTTCCAGTCCATGTGGAACTCGGTGGCAATCGGTGCGAAGCGCCGGCGGAACTCGGCGGCATCAAAGGGCAGCGAGGCGGCCAGGATCTCCTGGCGCATGAAGAAGCGCGATTCCTCCTGGTCGGCATGATGGCTGGCCTCGACGATCCAGCCCTGGCAGGCGGCGATGAAGCTGCTGACGGCGGCAACGATACCGACGCGGTCCGGGCAGGACAGGGTGAGGGTCAGGCGGTGGGAGTCGGACATGGCAGGCGGCCCTGATAAGAATAAGTCGTTTTTTCCATTATAGACGGATGGAAACATCGGAAAATGATCATAAATGGCACCGCGATGGTGCGATGATGCAATGGTCCGGTGCGGTGGTGGTGCAGTGCTTCAATGCTGCACTTGTGCAGCACGTGGTTCGGCTCTTCCACCCGCCCGGATCAGAGTGGCAGGTACAGCCGGGCCGTCAATCCGCCACCTTCGCGCGCGGCCAGCTCGAAGCGTCCGCCATGTGTCAGCACCACGCGGTCGACGATGGCCAGCCCGAGTCCCGAGCCGCCGCTGTCGCCGCGCGCGCTTTCCAGGCGCGTGAAGGGCTGCTTCAGTCGCTCGCGATGCTCCTCGGGGATGCCGGGGCCACGATCCATCACTTCGATGACGGCCTCGCCGTCCTGCCGTCGCAGCGCAACTTCCACGGCGCTGCCGGCATGACGTAGAGCATTGTCGACGAGATTGGCCACGGCGCGACGCAGCATCAAGGGGCGCGCGGGGAGGCTGATCGGCTCGGTGTATGCCGAGATGGGTGCCGACAGCTTGCGGTATCGCTCCACCACTTCATCCACCAGCCGGCCGAGATCCGTCTCCTGCGCCTCTTCGCTGCCGTTGAGTTTCGCGTAGTCGAGGAACTGGCCGATGATGCGGTCCATCTCCTCGATGTCCACCTGCATGCCTTCGCGCAGGCTCTCGTCCTGCCCGCTCATTTCGATGCCCAGGCGCAGGCGCGCCAGCGGCGTGCGCAGGTCGTGTGATACCCCGGCCAGGATCTCGGCACGGTCCTTCTCCAGGCGCGACAGGTCCTGCGACATCTGGTTGAAGGCGCGCGCCAGGGTGCGCAATTCCTCTGCACCGACCTCCGGCACCGGCTTGGGGGTGAGGCCGCGCCCGATCTCGCCAGCGGCGGCAGCCAGCGAGCGCAAGGGCCGCGACACGCGCGAGACGATGAAGTAGGCGGCGATCAGGGTCAGTGCCAGTGCCAGCACCCCCCAGGCGAACCAGCGCACGGCAATGCGCCGCTCCAGTCGTTCACGCGGAATGCGCACCCAGTACGGGTCGTCCTCGATGTTGAAGGACACCCACAGGCCCTGCATGTCGTCGCGGCGCGCGGCAAAGCGCGTGGCTTCCCCCAGTTGCGCCCGCGCCAGGTTCATGGCCATCTGCAGCACCGGGGTCGAGGGCAGGGCAATGATGCGCTCATCGGCGTAGCCGGCATAAACCTGTATGCCTTCGCGCTCGACCAGTTCGGCCAGCAGTTCGCGGCGCTTCTCGGGCTGGGCGGTCAGCAGGGCGACGTGGGTCAGGTTGACCACCGACACCAGGTTCTGTGCCAGTGCGCGCGCGCGCGGCTCGGTTTCATAGGCGCGAAAGATAAGGAACCAGGCCGCGGTGGTGACCAGCACCAGCATCCCGAGCAGCAGGAAGGTGCGCCACAGCAGTGATCGCGGCAGCAACGAGCGCAGCAGGGGCGGGCGCAAGGGCTGCGGGCCCGGTGTGGCGCTCATGGTGCTGGCTTCACCCGCACCGGTCAGGACTCGGCAATCCTGCCGTCGGGCACGAAGACATAGCCGAAGCCCCACACCGTCTGGATGTAGGCCGGCTTGGAGGGATCCTTCTCCAGCAGCTTGCGCAGGCGTGAAATCTGCACATCGATGGCGCGGTCGAAGACTTCGTATTCGCGTCCGCGTGCCAGTTCCATGAGCTTGTCGCGTGACAAGGGCACCCGCGGTTGCGACACCAGCACCTTGAGCAGGGCGAACTCGCCGGTGGTGAGGGAAACGGTTTCGCCATTCTTCTCGAGCGTGCGGGTGGCCAGGTTCACGGTCATGCCGCCGAAGCTCACCGACTCGGTCTGGGCCGAGGGGGCACCGGGTGGCGACTGTGCCGCCCGGCGGCGCAGTACTGCATTGGCTCTTGCCACCAGTTCGCGCGGATTGAAGGGCTTGGGCAGGTAATCATCGGCGCCCATTTCCAGGCCGACGATGCGGTCCACGTCCTCGCCCTTGGCGGTGAGCATGATGATAGGGATGGTGTTTTTGTCCCCGCGCAGCCGCCGGCAGATGGACAGGCCATCTTCGCCGGGCAGCATCAGATCCAGTACCAGCAGGTCATGGCGTTCGCGCGACATCAGGCGGTCCATGGCTGCGCCATCGGATACCGTGGTGACGGCAAAGCCCTGCTCGGTGAGATAGCGTTGCAGCAGGTCGCGCAAGCGCAGGTCGTCGTCGACGACTAAAATCCGGGTCTTGGGAGTGTTCATGCCCCAATGCTAGCGGCAAGTGGCCGTGCAGGCCAGCGAGTCGACGGCGGCAAGGTAACAGTCGGTTGCACTCCGGGTCCGGGGAAACAATTGCTTACAGAATGCCGACCGGTCCTGGCTGGCAGGTGCATGGGCAAGGAGTAAGCTTCCCGGCAGTGCAGGGCAAGGGCATCCATGGCAATGATCCAGGGATGGTCCGGCGCCCCCAGGGTGGTTGACCCAAGGAGTATTCATGAAGCACATGGCGGCGGCCATCCTGGCCGCCTTGTTGATGATGGTTGCGATGGTCCAGGGCGCATCGGCCCAGGAGTCGCCACGCCGTCCGCATGATCGCTTTGATCGTGAAGGACGCGGGGATGGCTCGCGCGAGGGCATGCCCGGGCGTCCGCCCGGCCGCGAGGCGGTGTGGCCCGGTCCTGCCCAGCAGGGTCAGCAGGGCCAGGATGGCCAAGGTAACCACGGTCGCATGAGTCCTGAGGAGCGCCAGCAATTGCGGCGCGACATCAATTCCCACGGCCGCGATATCTATCGCGAGCGGAGCCGCCCTTGATGGCAATGCCGCTGGCCGTTTTGCGCGCCAGCTGCATGCTGGGGCTGGCGGCCTGGGTATGGGCAGGGGTGCTGCCGGCCGCGGCGCAGTCGCCGCGCAACCAGCAGCCAAGGGCGGTGCTGGGGATGGACGATGCGCGCCACCTGCTGGCACGCACCGGTTTCGGCCCGACCCTGGCCGAGGTGCAGGACTTTGCCGGCTTGACGCGCAGTGCGGCCATCGAGCGCCTCGTCAACGGCGGGCAAGCTGCGGCTGTGACCACGCCTCCCGAATGGGTGGACAGTCCCATCCTGCCGTTTCGCGCCTTTCGCGAGGCCAGCGCCGAAGAGCGGCAGACCCAGGTGCGCAACATGAATGCGCAAACGCAGGAACTGCGCGGCTGGTGGGTGCGCGAGATGTTCGACACGCCCTGGCCGCTGCGCGAGCGGATGACGCTGTTCTGGCACAACCACTTCGCCTCCAGCCAGCAGAAAGTACGCTATCCGCAGCTGGTGTATCGCCAGAACGAGTTGTTCCGCACCCATGCCCTGGGACGCTTCGATGCGCTGCTGCATGCCGTGGGCCGTGACCCGGCCATGGTCATCTACCTCGATTCCGCAACCAACCGACGCGGGCGTCCCAACGAGAATTTTGCACGCGAGGTGATGGAGTTGTTCACCCTGGGCGAGGGGCACTACGGTGAGAGCGACATACGCGAGGCGGCACGCGCCTTCACCGGCTGGTCCCTCGACCCCAATACCGGCGCGTTCGTCAACCGCGTTGCCGTCCACGATGCGGGCGCAAAGACGCTGCTGGGGCAAAGTGGCAATTTCGACGGCGATGCGGTGCTCGACATCCTGCTGGCACAGCCGCGCACTGCCGAATTCATCGTCGGGAAACTGTGGCGCGAGTTCGTCTCGCCCGAGCCGGAGCAGGAAGCACTGTCGCGCATCGCAGCAGCCTTCCGCGATAGTGGCCATGACATCCGAACGGCCTTGCGTGGGCTGCTGCAATCCGAGGCCTTCTGGCGTGCGGACAATCGCGCTTCGCTGGTGAAATCGCCCGCCGAGTTCGTCATCGGCTCGCTGCGTCAGCTGGAGCTGGCGGGCGCCAATCCGCAAACCCTGGCGCAGGTGATGGCCAGTCTCGGGCAGAACCTGTTTGCGCCGCCGAACGTGAAAGGCTGGTCCGGCGGCGAGGCCTGGATCAATGGCACCACGCTGCTGGCGCGCAAGCAGTTCGTCGAGCGACTGTTCCGCACCGAGGAGATGCTGCCGGCCATGATGATGAGTCCTGGCAGCACGGAGGAAGGCGGGCAGGTCCAGCGGGCGCGCGCCGCACCCCGGCCGCAACCGTTGCCGGCCTTCAACAGCCGCCAGTGGTTCAAGTCCTTCGGTGACGACCGCGACCGGGCGATCGAAACCTTCGTGCTGGCCACCTCGCCGGCCCTGCCGGTCCCCGCTGATCTGCGCGGGCGCGAGTGGCTACGTCAGCTCGTGCTCGATCCGGCCTTCCAGTTGAAGTAAGGGGCATGCCCATGCTCAGACGCGATTTCCTGCAGGGCCTGGCAGCGGTGTCGATGGCAGCGGCAATGCCTGAGGTGGTGCTGGCTTCAGCGGGCGATCCCTGGCGCCGGGTGCTCATCCTGGTCGAACTCAAGGGCGCCAATGACGGGCTCAATACGGTGGTGCCTTTCGGTGATCTGGAGTACTACCGTCTGCGTTCGCGCATCGGCATCCGCCGCGAGGACGTGCTGCAGCTGTCGGAACAGGAGGGGCTGCATCCTTCGCTGGCGCCGCTGCTCCCCTTGTGGGAGGCCGGCGAGCTGGCCATCGTGCGTGGCCTGGGCTATCCGCGGCCCAACCTTTCGCACTTTCGCTCCATCGAAATCTGGGACACCGCCTCGGCCAGCGAGCAATACCTGCAGCAGGGCTGGCTGGCACGGGCCTTTCGTGCCACGCCGGTGCCGCGCAGCTTTGCGGCCGAAGGCATCATCGTCGGCAATGCCGAGCCGGGTCCGTTCCTGGGTGGGAAACGGGCCGTGGCCATTACCAACACCGAGCAATTCCTGCGTCAGGCACGCCAGTTGCGCGACAACTCTGGCATTTCGCAGCAGGGCAGCCGCGCCCTGGCGCACATTCTGTCCGTGGAAAATGAGGTGGTACAGGCGGCGCAAGGCCTGTCCGGTGGCGTCAGCCTCAGCACCAGCTTTCCGCAAGGCCCGTTCGGCAATGCCGTGCGCACTGCGGCCAGCGTGCTGGCCGGCCGCGAGCCGGTAGCCGCCATCAAGTTGTCGCTGAATGGATTCGATACCCATCAGAACCAGCCCGGCACCCACGCCGCACTGCTGCGTCAGCTGGCCGAGGGTCTGTCAGCCCTCAAGTCGGCGCTGGTGGAACTCAATCGCTGGGACTCGACCCTGGTAATGACCTATGCCGAGTTTGGCCGGCGAGCCCAGGACAATGCCTCCAATGGCACCGACCATGGCACGGCCAACAGCCACTTTGTCCTCGGCGGCCGGGTGAAGGGCGGCCTGCACGGCGAGGCGCCGCGCCTGGACCGCCTGGACAATGGCAATCTGGTGCATGCGGTGGATTTTCGCAGCCTCTACGCCACGGCCCTGCAGAAGTGGTGGGGCGTGGATGCCAGCGGGCCGCTGGGCGGGCGCCACCTACCGCTGGATCTCATCAAGGCCTGAGGCGACAGGCGCCAGACCCGGTACGCCTGCACCGATTACTCCGGCTGTATGCCCGCATCGCGCAGACGCTGGCGCCAGATGTCCAGTTGCTGCTGCACGTGCGCCTGGAATTCCTCGGGCGTGCCCGGTTCCAGTTCTGCAGCCACCGTCAGGAAGCGTTTCTGCACATCCGGTTTGGTCATGGCCTTCACCGTGGCCGCGTTCAGCGTGTTGACGATGGCACGCGGCATGTTGCCCGGACCGAACAGTCCCACCCAGGAGCGGATGTCGAAGCCGGCATAGCCTGGTGTCTCGGAGATGGCCGGCACGTCGGGCATGACGCTGGAGCGTTTCAGGCGGGCACCGGCGATGGGCTTGAGCTTGCCCGACTTCAGCAGGGCGCTGCTGGTGGCCAGGTCGACCAGGGTCATGCTGGCGATGCCGGCGATGACATCGGTGACGGCCAGCGGATTGCTCTTGTAGGGCACGCCGATGGTATCGCTGACGCCGCCAACGCGAAACAGTGTGCTGAAGGTGACCCGGCCGATGGTGTTGCCGTAGGCGTAGGAGGCCTTGCCTGGATTGGCCTTCGCCCAGGCGATCAGTTCGGGCAGCGTGGAAACAGGCAGCGAGGGATTCACCGCCACCACTGAGGTGAAGGACACCAGGTAAGACACCGGGGTGAAGTCCTTGATCGGGTCGTAGGGCAGTTTCCGGAACAGGTAGGGATTCGCCGAGTGCGTGCCATTGGTGCCCACCAGCAGCGTGTAGCCATCCGGCGGTGCCGTGGCCACAGCGGTCGCGCCGATGCTGCCGTCGCCGCCCGGCTTGTATTCGATGACGTATGGCTGGCCCAGCAGGCCGCGCAGTTCATCGGTGAGCGTGCGCGCGACAAAATCGGTGGCGCTGCCCGGTCCATAGGGAATGATGACCTTCACCGGTTTCGCGGGATAGGCCTGGGCCTGGGCCAGGGATGGGGACAGCAGTGCTATCGCCGAAAGGACCAGCGGGAATGCGCTGCGGATGGCGGTGTGCATGGGGTTTCCTCCTGTACGGTTGGCGTCCCCGGTTTCTGCGCCGGGTGTCCGCTGAATCGAATGTTCCGAGGTGCTGGCCGGGTGGTCTGCCACGGCTGGCCAGCCGCCCGGGCTCAGGCCCGGATGTCCAGTTCCAGGTCGCCCTTGCGGATGTAGACGCGTGCCAGCTTCGGCCGCTTCTGCAATTCCTTCAGCAGTTTCACCAGCGGCTGGTCGAACTCGTACTCGGTCTTCATGGCGCCGGCGGCGCGCATGTCATCGACCTGGGTACCGGCATACAGGTGCCGCAACAGGCGTTCCTCGTCGCTCATGTTGGGATATTTTTTGCGCATGGCGGGCACCTGGGGTTCCAGCGGTGCCGGCTTGAGCGCAATGGCCGAGGAGGCATTGTTGATGATGCGGTCCAGCACGTCCGGCTCCACCGGCGCCAGAGGCTTGCCGTAGTAGCCCAGGGCGTATTTCTTGATCTCGTTGGGGACGGTGCCGTAACGCACGCCGGAGACGATGTTCAGCACCGCCTGGGTGGCCACCAGTTGCGAGAAGGGCGTCACCATGGCCGGCCAGCCCAGCTCCTTGAATACCCGGGCCGTCTCCTCCAGCACCTCGTCGAACTTGTGCATCAGGCCGGCTTGCTGCATCTGGAACTTCATGTTGGTGAGCATGCCGCCGGGGATCTGGTGCTGGTAATGGAACTGGTCGTACTCCATGGGCACGCCCAGCGGCAGGCCTTCGTTCTTCGCCACGCGCGTGAAATGCTCGCTGACCTCGGCAATCAGGCCGTCGTTGACGTTCAGTGTGTAGCCCAGGCTGCGCAGGTTCTTCACCAGCGTCTGGGTGGCCGGTTGCGCCGGGCCATTGGCCAGCGGGGCGATGGAGGTCTGGATCTGGGTCACCCCCAACTTGACTGCCTCGATGTAGACCAGCGGCGCCAGCCCCGTCATGCAATGGCTGTGGATCTCCAGCGGCACCTTGCCCGTCACTTTGAGCAGCGCCGGCACCAGGGTGCGGATGCGGTCCGGCGTGAGCAGGCCGCCCGGGTCCTTCAGCATCATCACGTCGATGTCGGCACGCCGGATCAGCTCCTTCGTCTTGGTCGCATAGAAGGCATCGGTATGCACCGGACTCTCGGCAAACACCACCGAGCCCACCGACTCCATGCCGAGCGCCTTGGCGCGGATCAGGATGTCGACGATGTTGTCCAGGTCGGACAGGGCATCGATGGCGCGAAGGCGGCGGATGCCATTCTTTGCCAGGCAGTCCATCCAGAGGAAGTTGATGTCATCGGCCTGCACGTCGAAGGAGAGCAGGCTCTTCGATCGCATCGCCGACTGCAGGGGCGTATGGGTGACGCGCTTGCGCATCAGGCGCAGTCGCTCCCAGGGGTCTTCCTTGAGGTAGCGCACGCAGACATCGAACTGGATGGCGCTCATCAGGTCGATGGCGGCCATGCCGGCGCGATCCATTTTCTCCGCCACCGGCAGCATCATCGCTGTGGTCATGCGGGTGGCCCACAGGCATTGGTGCGCATCGCGCAGGGTGGTATCGATGACTTTCACTTCGGGCATGGCGTCTCCTCGCGGGATGGGCAGTCTGTGCTGCCGTTGGCATTGTGATCGGGTGTGTTCACCAGCCCGCAACTATGCCTGAAACCGGATTGCGCTGCCGCCGTTCGGGCGCAATCCAGGTCAGCTGCGGCTTACAGCAGGTTGGGATTGAGTTGCCAGACCGAAAAATTGAGCGCCGTGGCAAAACTCACCCACAGCAGGTAAGGCACCAGCAGCGCGCCCGCCAGCCAGTTCACCCGCCAGAAGCCCAGCAGCGTGGCAAGGATCAGGGCCCACAGCAGCAGCACGTCGGCCAGTGCCAGGCCGCCGAGGTGCCAGCCGAAGAACAGCCAGCTCCACAAGGCATTGACCAGCAACTGCAGCAGGAACAGCGTCAGGACACCGCGATTCGCTTGGAATCCGCCCGCGCGCCAGACCAGCCAAGCGGCAATGCCCATCAGGGCATAGAGCAGCGTCCATACCGGCCCGAACACACCTGCGGGCGGCGCCCAGGAAGGGCGCAACAGCTGCAGATAGAAAGGACCTGCCTCGACCGAGGCGGCGGCGCCGATGGCTGCGGCGACGAAACACAGGCCCAGCCAGGCGGGGAGGCCGGGAAACCAGCTGCGTGCAGAGGGGGTGTTCATGAAACTGTTGTAACACCAATCCTGCACGCCTCGTCATCAAGCATTCGGGTCAGTCCCCGTGCTTGGCCATCAGGTCGAAAGTGATGCCGGCCGGTCCCCAGTACTTCACTTCCTGACCGCCAGGACGCGGCGCCACCTTTACCCCTGACGTGGCGCGTGCCTCATTGCGTTCCTTGATGGCGTTCTCGATGTCCCAGCGGCGCTTGTAGGGGGTCTGCTCGAGCTGTTTCGCGGTGGCCTCGACATCGCTGACTTCGAAGCCGACATGGTGTAGTCCTTCAAAGTCGGCCGGTCGCTCCAGGCCCATCACGCCATGTGGTTGCAGGTTGACCAGGGCCAGTTCGATGCCGGCATCATCGCTGAGAAAGTAGTTGGGATTGTCACCCACGCCGACCTGGGTGACGGTCATGCCCATCACCTCGATGAAGAACTTTGCGGATTCGGCGGGATTGCGGGTGGCAATCGCAATGTGCTTGAGTCGGGCCATGATGGATCCTCCTGTTGGATGGGCGCCCCGGGCTCCGGTCGGATACGGGGTCTGCCGGTCTTTTTATCAGAGAAGGGCACAGGGTGTGGCGCTGACGGGGCGGGCATGACGTGGGCGCCGGAGTTCCAATAACATGAGACCCTGTTGCAGCGAAGTCAGACACACACCTGGAGGAAACTCGCCATGGCAAATACAAAAGCCAAACCGAAAACCACGGCAAAACGCAGTGGCAAGCCGGCAAGCGGGAGCAAACTGGCAAGCGGGAGCCAACTGGTTGTACGGCCCTCCAGCGCGGTGTTGCCGCGCGGGCCTGCGAACCAGTCGTCGCGAACGCAGGGGGGCGTCAACAATGTTCTGAGCCGGCTTTACACCATCACCTATCAGCAAAGCGTCAACGGACAACTGGTACTGGTGACGTTGCAGGCTGATACGCCGTTTTCCATGCCCCTCGTGGGTCAGCCCCTGGAGGTACGGCACGATGGTGTGCTGATCAGCGGCCTGGTCCGCCGTATTGAGTGTTTCTCGTCCACCTTCAGGGATGGCACGGGTTACGGGACCATGGATCTTTACATCGTCCACGTGGCCTGATGGTCTGACCGGGCATGAGGTGCTCCTGGCCGTCTGCCCGTATTCAGGCGTAACTCGCCACCAGCAGACTACCCGCGGCGACGCTGGTCAGGATGAAGCGCAAGGGCAGCAACCAGGCGGGAGCGCCATAGGCGCGCGCAAAGGCTCGGTCGGTGGCCAGGCAGAGCAGCAACGCGCCGGCCTCGATGCGCAAGGCGGTCCAGACGGGAAACTGCAGGGCCAGCCAGCCAATGAGCGCTGGCATGACACTCCAGCCGTAACGCAGCCAGGCTTCGCCGGCGCGCAGTTCGCTGCGCATGGCGTAACCCCAATGCAAAGCGCCGATGAAGGACAGGATCACGGCGGCGTACTGCGCCAGCGTCATGATCCACCACGCGTACA
>CAIPGJ010000361.1 GCA_903864555.1 uncultured Pseudomonadota bacterium
GGACTTGTTGTCCACCACGACCGTATGACCGAAGGCATCTCCCAGGCGCTGTGCCACCAGCCGGGAGGTGGTGTCGGTGCTCGCGCCAGGCGGAAAGGGCACCACCATCCGCATGGTGCGCGAAGGGAATGTCCCGACGCCCGAACCTTGCCCCAACGCCAGGCAAGGCAGCAGGGCCGCAGCCGAAATCATCCCGGCCAGGCTGTATCGCCTCCATCGACTATCCCGCATGGTACGGCCCATATTCCATCCGTCAGCGCAATCAGCCATCGTATCCTCCAGTGTTGCAATACCGTCCGGAAAGTCCAGACCCATCCAGGACGCAGGCGGCAACGACGCTACTCGCGCCTTGTCTGACGCCCCATTTCGTTCTTCGCAGCGCTATAGCTGGCCACGCAATAGGGCACCAGATAGTTCAGGACGAGATGCATCCATGACACCCGCCCGCCATCCCAGATGACAGGCCCCTGGTTGATCAGATTCAGCACGCTGCCAACCACTGCGGCAACCCGCAACGCATTGAAGGCGATCCGGCGGGTGGTGGCGATCGCAAACAGCGAAGCCGGACGGCCAGCGCACTCGCTGCCCGCCCCGGCTCCGGTCATTTTTCCTGCGTCGTTCAATTCCATGCTCCCCGGTGCCGGCCACGACAACAGCCACAATGAACTATCCGTTCATGCCTTGTCCGCTCACTTGCGCTTCGCCTGCTCTCGCGACCTCAGCATCCTCAGCACATCGGCGGCATCCATGCGTCCCAGCGGACCATCGCTGTAACTTGACGCAATGACCTTGCCGGCATCATCAACGATGAATTCGGAAGGCTGGATGATGCTGCGCCGCTCCTCCCACCACGAGCCCAGCGCCTCCGCGATTTCGCGCGTCACGCCATAGGCAACGGGGAAAGTCACTTCGGCCTGCACCTCCCCTGCCTTGTCGATGGCATCCACGCTGGCGGCAATCACGCCGGCACCCAGCGCCTTGAATTCACCTTGCAACTGCTCGAAGCCGACCAACTGTCGGCGGCAGTAGTGTCACCAGCTGCCGCGATAGAACAGGATCACGGCGTACCGGAGGCCGACGCCAGCTGGAAGCCGGACTTCACCGTCCCGGACCGTGGCCAGGGTGACAGTGGGGAAAGGATCACCAATTCCGAGCTTGCCTGACATCTTCATCTCCTTGAGCAATAGGCTGGGTACACGCAAGAAACCGTCCTGGCCCCGACAAGCACCATCCATGTATTCGGGGACGCCGTGAATAAAGTTACACAGGCCATGGACATATCCGGCAACTGCCGGACCGGGCGCCTACTTCGCAGCAAGGCCACGGTCCAGGATGACGCCGCGCCACTTGGCATGCTCGGCCTGTATCAGCGTCGAGAACTGGGTAGGCGTGCTGCCCACCGGCTGCAGTCCGTCCACTGTCAGCTTGTCACGGGTTTCGGGCAGTCGCATGGCACGCACCATTTCCTGATTCAGTTTCTCCACGATGCCCTCTGGCATGCCCCTCGGACCGGCAATGCCATACCAGCCATCGACTTCGTAACCGTGCAGCCCGGATTCCTGGATGGTTGTAATGTCGGGCAATGAGGCCAGCCGCTTCGCGGAGGTCACGCCCAGGATGCGCGACCTGCCCTGCGCAGCAAATGTCGTGGCCAGGGGAATTGCCGTGATCATCATTTCAATATGACCGCCGGCCAGGTCAGTCATGGCCTGGGCATTGCCCTTGTAGGGAACGTGGATCAGGTGGACCTTGCCCAGCATGGCGAACCACTCGCCTGCCAGATGGATTCCGCCTCCGGCCCCCGAAGAGCCAAAGCGAACCGCACCCGGATGCGCACGTGCATGGGCAAGAAGGTCCTTCACGGAACGCACCGGCAAGCCGGCATTCACCGACAAGGCGTACGAACTGCTGACCAGATGGGTCACCGCCGTGAAATCGCGCAGGATGTCATAGGGCATCTTCTGCCCTTCCATGATTGAATTGACCACGTGACCGACGATGAGCATGCCCACCATATGACCATCGGGTGGAGCCTTTGCCACCATGTCCATGCCGATGGCCCCGGAGGCACCAGGGCGATTCTCCAGGAGCACAGGGACATTCCAGGCTTCGTTCATTCTGGTGGTGGCCATCCTGCCTACGATGTCCAGCACACCGCCCGCAGCAAAGCCGACCACCAGCCGCACAGGCTTTGACGGAAAGCCTGGTGCCGGATCTCTCTGGGCAAAGCTTTGGGCAGGCAAGAGCGCCAGCAGCAGCACACACAGCGCGCCAGTGCGCCACGCCGGCATCCTCGCGGCAATCAGCCCGATCATGACTCCTCCTTTGCGCCTTTGTGCCTGACAAGACCTACATTGGGCCTTGTTCGCCTTGGCTTACATGCCCTTGCAGCGACCTGTCAGGGCAGTGCAATGGAGATTAGGGACCGGCAGGCAGACGGTCAAGCACATTCCCAGCAAACACAGGCCCGCCACCCCGCTGCTGGTATAGTTCGCCCCGGCAGTCTTCGTACTGCGTACGCAACACTCGCGGCGTGGCAACACGCCATACCTTAAGCCACCGTGGATTCCGCACGGCGGCGGTTGAAATAAAACGGAGAATTTCCATGCTCATGCCATCTCGTGCATTGCGGGCGCTGTTCGCTTCCTGCACCTTCCTCGCCTTTGCTGCAACCTCCACTGGTGCCCTGGCCCAGGCCACGCTGCGGGTCACCGCCATCCCCGACGAAGCACCCACCGAACTGCAGCGTAAGTTCACGCCGCTGGGCAAGTACCTGGAAGCCGAAACCGGCGCTAAGGTGTCCTTCGTGCCCGTGTCCGATTACGCCGCCGTGGTCGAGTCGCTCGCCACCGGCAAGGTCGACATGGCCTGGCTGGGCGGTTTCACCTACGTGCAGGCCA
>CAIPGJ010000362.1 GCA_903864555.1 uncultured Pseudomonadota bacterium
ATTGCCCCGTACTACTGCGAGGGAGTCAAAGGTCGGCCACCGTTTGCCTTGCAAACCATGCTGCGCACCCACTTCATGCAACAGTGGTTCACCCTGTCAGACCCGGCAATGGAGGAGGCGTTTGTCGATACACCGCTGTACCGTCAGTTCGCACAGATCGAAGAGTTCACCCGCTTGCCCGATGAGAGCACCATCCTGCGGTTTGGCAAAACCCCAAGTCCACGCCTCCGCATGGAAAAACACAAACTTTCCGAGCAGATGTTGGAAGCCGTCAATGACATCTTGCAATCTTACCGGCAGGCCTTCAGGTTTTGACGCGCGCAGGACGGTTGGCATGGCTCTGGCCGGTCAGCTCGTGCCAGTCCTCGTTGAGAGGCCTTGATCCGTTCAAAGAACCGTAGCCGGTTCCCGTGTGCCCGCCTGCATCGGGACCGAAGTAACGAGGATCACGCGGCTCCGCAACCGGCTGGTAACGTACGTCTACCGAAAGCCGCACCCGGTCGGAGGGCGACACGTTGTCCAGCGCGCCATGAAGGGTGAACATGCCGAACACCAGCATATCGCCCGGTCGGAAATGGGTGGTCAGGATGCGCGTGCCGCGCTCGCGGGCCAAGGTACCGAAATCCTCGTTCAAGTCGGCGCGGCGGGTGGTGTCCAGCGCAATATCAAAACCGCGCATGGCATCTACGAGGTCGCGGAAACGGTTCGATCCTTCGACCACCACCAGCGGTCCATCCATCGGAGGCACGTCGCCCAGCGGAATCCAGGAAGTGTGGATACGTTCGTGGTAACGCGTGAAGTACGGACCATCGAAGTGCAGACCGGTCGAGCGGCCGCGTGCTGCCGTTCGCAGCGCGATGAAGTCTAGGCCCACGGCCGGTTCGCCGAACAGCATTGACTGGACCTCGACCAGCCGCGCACCATGCGTGACGTCCCTTAGCCGGGGGCCTTCGCATACCGATTTCCAGAACACACCGGTATCCGGGTACGCCAAGCGCCTCCGGCTCTCGCCGCTGGCAATACCGGCCTCCACAGGTTCCCGCACTTCGCCGACTTCGGCCAGCCGGCTAAAGATCTCATACCTCGCGGCGGCGATGGCAGCCGGGTCAAACACGCCACGAAGCAGCAGGTAGCCGTCCTCCTGAAGGCGCACACGCAACCGCTCGGGCTGCCCGAGCAGCGCGCTGCTGTCGGTGAATTCTCCCATCAGCGAGGGATCGACCGGGATGCCTTTCGAAACGATGGAAGCCGTGGACATGGTTTTCTCCTTTCGACCGCTGGCATCTTGCGGCGCTAACGTGCTGACGCCGAGCTGTCCATGACCGACAAGGTGGGCGTGTCGTAGCAACATTCGTGGGGCTCGGCCGGGTGGCTCCAGCGCCATTGCAGCCGGTCCAGCACCGTACCCGCCGCATGGGTGCTGGACCGACCGGCGATGGTGAGGCGGCCCAAGTGGTCGGATTCGAGATCGGGCGTTCCCAGGCGGACGATCGCGACGTCGCGCGGTGTTTCCAGTCCACACTGGTGCAGGGCATCCACTATGGCGCGCCCGTCAACAAAACTTGCCACGACCAGGGCCGTGAAAGGCAGTTTACCGCCGCCCACCTTCAGGCCCTGGATACAGCTCGCCAGATTGCGGATGCCTAGCTTGTCCGGATCGGTCGGGGCAAAAATCACCGGGCAATCATTGACCGGACGGCCTGCGCCATGGCAATGGGCGCGAAACAATGCCGCCGTCCGCGCGAAGAAATAGTTTCCGCCATCCTCCGTGACCCATGCCACCCGCTTGTGACCGAGGCCGAACAGATGGTCGGCGATGAGTTCGACCGTGCGCGCAGGGTCGTTGGATACCGAGTCGACATCCAGGTGTTCGCCCGCATACCCTTCGATCAGCACATGTTCGGCTCGTTGCTTGAGCAGCGCCAGCAGCGAGATCGACATCGCCGACGAGCGTGGTTGCAGAATCGCAGCGTCATAACGTGTGCCGGACTTGAGGATGTCCATCACATTCGCCGCATTGCTGTAGGCTAGCACCATGGACTCGTGGCCATCGATGGACAGCCGCTGGTGCAGGATGCGCGCGATGACGTCGCCACGCAGGTAAGGATGCTCGTACAACAGAGTCAGTACGTTGCGTGTGCGCCGCTTGACCAGGCTGGCGTTACCGACAAAAGTGCCCTTGCCGACATGGCTAGTCACCAGGCCTTCGCTGCGCAACTTTTCCAGTGCGGTCTGGATCACATGCTGGCCCACCCCATAGTCGGCAATCAGCTGGCGCACCGTGGGCAGTTTGCTTCCGGCAGGGTACTGCCGAGTCAGGTCGCGCAGGCGGTCCAGCACCGCCTCCTGCATTGGCGTGTCGCGTTGTTTCTTCAAGGTCATTTCCAGTCCAGGCCGGCAGTTGTGAGTGGGCTACTTTATCAAGCCCATCTGCCGCGGCAGGTACAGGGTAATCTCGGGGAACACGACCAGAATGGCCAGGCAGGCAATCAGCACGCCACAAAAGAACCAGGCCTCGCGGATGACCTCGCGCACGGGGATGCCCGTGACACCGGAAACCACAAACAACAGGATGCCATAAGGTGGCGTCATCATGCCTATCATCATGTTCACAATGACGATCAGCCCGAAATACACCAGATCGATTCCTAGCAGGCGTGCCGTCGGCAACAACACGGGAACCAGTACCAGCAGCATGATCGCCGTATCGATGAAACATCCCAGCAACAGGAAAAGTACCATCACCGCGCCGAGGAAGGCGCCCTTGGAGAACTGCTGCGCAGTGAACCATTGGGCGATGCCGTTGGGTAACTGTTCTGCCGCCATCGCATAGTTGACTAGGAAGGCGCCCATGATGATGGTCATCACGGCAGCACTCTGCATCAACGACACGCGAAAGACCGCGTAGGTCTCTCGCAGACTCATCTCGCGGTAGATGACGAACATGAGGAACAAAGCGTACAGTGCCGCGACCCCCGCGCCTTCGGTGGGAGTAAAGGCCCCGACGCGGATGCCTCCCAGGATCACCACGGGCAAGCCAAGCGGCAGCAGCGCGCGCACGAACAGGCGTGGCACTGCCGCCAGGGACACACGGTCGCCCATTGGGAAAGAACGCCGCCAGGCTTGCCAGGCGACCCCCAGCATCAGAGCGACCGCCACCAGCAGTCCCGGTAGGATGCCCGCCGCGAAAAGGGCTCCGACCGAGACGTTGGCGATGACCGCGTAGAGGATCATGGGAATCGAAGGTGGAATGATCGGTGCCAGCGTGCCGGCGGCTGCGGTCAGCGCTGCGGAGAACCCGGCCGGGTAGCCAGCGCGCCGCATGATGCGGATCAGCACGGCCCCGGGACCGGCCGCGTCCGCCACCGCACTGCCACTCATGGCGGCGAAGACCACGTTGACCATCACGTTGATGTGGCCCAGTCCACCGCGTATGCGGCCCACGAAGACCTGCGCGAAATCAAGCATGCGCGTCGCGATGGTTCCGCCGCTGATGAAATTGCCGCACAGGATGAACATAGGAATGGCCAGCAGCACGTCCGACTGCAGCATCGCGTTCATAACCTGCTCGGCCGCCACACCGGTATCCATGCCCTTGTGCAACAGGTAGGCCAGCCCGCCGGCCAACATGCCGATGCCGATCGGAATCCGTGCCATGGTCAGCACCACGAAGACCACGATGAGCAAAATCATGGAAGAGGTCATAAAGGCGCCTGCTGGACTTTACATGGATCTGCACCGTTGCCTGACCGGGTAGCCGGGTCGCCACGCGCCAACCACACGAGGCTGGACAGGCCTGCAACAGCGCTGCGCAGCGCCACCATAACGATAAAGAACGCGAAGAAGCTGAACACGAAGTCGTAGCGGATGCGCAGGATGGGTGAGCTCAGCACTTTCATGTAAAGCGCGAAATCGGCGATGGCCGGAAAAGCCACTGCGAAGATCCCGGCCACTCCTGAGTAAGCCA
>CAIPGJ010000363.1 GCA_903864555.1 uncultured Pseudomonadota bacterium
CACGATGTGTATACAGCTGCATTCCTACCTGATCGGGCAGCCCTACAGCGTGGACGCCTTCGAGGAAGCTCTGGAGCACATTGCTGCTCACGACAAGGTCTGGTTCACGACCGGGCGCGAGATTGCACGGTATTTCGACGCTCACTGCCGCGACACATTTGCCGCGGCCGGACAGGCCGTCGAGGAGGTGCCCTGACGCCGGGCCACCCGGCGTGATTACTATTCACCGTCTGCCAGGCACTGGCGAGCGGCCAATTCATCCCCCTTTGTGAAGGACACGCCCATGAACACCACCCTCCCCACACCCCCACCGCGGGCCTCGACGCGGCTGCGCGCGCTGCTCAAGGAAGGCAAGACCTTGTTCGTTCCTGGCTGTTACAACGCGATGAGCGCGCGCGTGCTTGACAAGGTCGGTTTCCCGGCGATCTACATGTCGGGCTACGGTACCTCGCTGTCGATGATCGGCATGCCCGATGCCGGCCTGATCACCATGAACGAGATGCAGCAAAACGCGCGGTATATCGCGAACGCCGTGTCGGTGCCGGTCATTGCCGATGCCGACAACGGTTTCGGAAATGCGATCAACGCCATGCGCTGTGTGCGAGAGTACATCCAGACCGGTGTGGCTGGCATCCACATCGAGGACCAGGTCGCACCCAAGCGCTGCGGCCACGTGGCCGGGCGGGAGGTCATCGCTCTGGCCGAGGCCGTAGGGAAGATCCGTTCGGCGCATGCCACGCGCCTGGAACACGACCCTGACTTCCTGATCATCGCGCGCAGCGATGCGCGTGGGGCGCATGGCGGCTCCCTATCCGAGGCGATCGACCGGGTGAACCGCTACCTCGAGGCGGGCGCCGACATGGCCTTTGTCGAAGGGCCTACCAGCCTGGAGGAGGTCGAGACAGTCTGCCGCGAAGTGCGCGGCCCGGTGTTTTACAACATGACGGGCGTGTCGCCACGCATGAGCCTGGAAACCATGCAGCAGCTTGGCATTGCCATCACCATCACGGCCGGCACCGCCATGCGCGCCACGCTGGCGGCGGTCTACGACATTGCAGTGAAGCTGCGCGACGAAGGCCCAATGGCCGAGGCGGCTTTCGTGGAATCCTTCAAGAAGCACCCCTTGAACGATGTACACACCTTTGCGGGCTTCGATGCCATCCGGGCCGCCGAGGAGGCCTTCCTTCCGGCCGAACACCTGGAGAAATACGCAGACTCCATCGGCCATCAGCCACAGCAGCACAAGGCCCGCACTTGAGCCCGCCGCCGCCCCGGACACTGTTCCAGAAAATCTGGCAGCGCCATGTCGTCTCTCAGGACCCGAGCGGGCGCGCGCTGCTTTACGTCGACCGCCACCTTCTCCACGACGGCAGCTTTCATGCCTTCGAAGCCATCCGCGCTGCCGGGCGTATCGTGCGCCGGCCTGACCTGTGTTACGCAACGCCCGATCACTACGTGCCGACGGTCGCGGCGATGCGAGCTGCGCCCGGAGAAAAGCACCGGACCAAGATCGACACCCTCATCCGCAACACTGGACAGCACGGAATTGTGCATTTTGGTGTCGACGACCCCAGACAGGGCATCGTACACGTGGTCGGGCCGGAGCAGGGCATCACGCTGCCCGGCGCCCTGCTGGTGTGTGGCGATTCCCACACTTCCACCCATGGCGCCATGGGCGCATTGGCATTCGGCATCGGTGCAACCGAGGTGGCACATGTGCTGGCCACGCAGACCCTGTGGCAAAAGCTGCCCCGCCAGATGCGGGTGCGCGTCGATGGCCGTTTGCCCGCAGGGGTGTCCGCCAAGGACTTGAGCCTGGCGCTGATCGCCCGCATAGGTACTGCGGGTGCCAGCGGCCACGCCATCGAGTACGCTGGGGAAGGCATCCGCACGCTGCCGATGGAGAGCCGGCTGACCCTGTGCAACATGTCCATAGAAGCCGGTGCGCGCTGCGGCATCGTGGCGCCAGACGACATCACGCTGTCGTACCTGCACGGCCGGCCGTATGCGCCCCAGGGAGCCCTGTGGGACAGGGCAGTCGCCGACTGGCGCACACTGCACAGCGATGAAGAGGCCCCATTCGATACTGAGTGGACGCTCGATGCGGCAACGATCGAACCCATGGTCACCTGGGGCACCAGTCCCCAATACGCTGCGCCCATCGGTGGTTTTGTCCCTGACCCCGCCAAAGCCGACAGCAGCACGCGGCGTACCAGCATGGAGGAGTCGCTGGCTTACATGGGTCTGCTTCCCGGCACTCCGATGAATTCGATTGCCATCGACCGCGTCTTCATCGGCTCATGCACCAACAGCCGTTTGGACGACCTGCGCGCCGCCGCCCAGGTGCTCCGGGGTCGGCGGGTGCGTGTACCCAGTTTCGTGTCGCCGGGCTCGGGGCTGATCCGCCAGGCCGCCGAGGCCGAGGGCTTGCACCGGGTGTTCCTTGACGCCGGCGTCGAATGGCGCGAAGCCGGCTGTTCGATGTGCGTGGGCATGAACGGCGACCTCGGCGACCCCGGGCAACGCGTGGCATCCACCTCCAACCGCAACTTCCAGGGTCGCCAGGGGGATCAGGTGCGCACGCACCTGCTGAGCCCCGCCATGGCCGCTGCTGCGGCCGTTACCGGCACCCTCACCGACTTCAGAAAGCTGCCCTGATGGAATCCTTTACCCGTGTAAGTTCCGTCGCCGCCGTGCTGGCCATGCCCAACGTGGACACCGACCGCATCGTGCCGGCCAAGTTCCTGCACAACCCGCGCTCCGCCGGTTACGGACAATTCCTGTTCCATGACCTGAGGCGCGATGCGCAAGGCAATGAACGACCCGACTTCGTGCTGAACCAGGCGCCCTACCGCAACGCCCGCATCCTGATTGCCGACGCCAACTTCGGCTGCGGGTCTTCGCGCGAGGGGGCCGTATGGGCCTTGTACGGTTTTGGCATCCGTACGGTGATCGCCTCGAGTTTCGGGGACATCTTCTTCGAGAATAGTTTCAAGAACGGACTGCTTCCAGTCGCCCTGCCGGAGGCCGGATTGCTGCGACTGCGCGCGGCCGTCGCGACCGACCCGCTTGCGAACCTCGAGGTCGACCTAGAGCAGCAGACTGTCAGTGCGCCGGGCGGCGAGGTATTCCGTTTCGAGGTCGACGCCTTTAAACGCACCAGCCTTCTGCTCGGGCTTGACGACATCGGTGTAACACTGCAGCACTTGGGCGAGATCGAATCCTTCGAACGCCACCGCAAGCAGCACACACCCTGGCTGTGACGGCCCGCAAATCGTACATCCGACATCGCCCCCTTCTGGAGAACCCCATGGATCTGCAACTCGCCGGCAAGACGGCCCTGGTGACTGGAGCCAGCGCCGGTCTCGGCCGCAACATCGCGCGATTGCTGGCACGCGAAGGATGCCGGCTCGCAATCGTGGCGCGCCGGCAAGGGCTGCTTGAAGAACTGGCCGACGAGATCGCCGCAACCGGGTGCCAGCGCCCCGCGGTGATCACCTGCGACATCACGCTGCCCGAGGCGCCGGAGCAGATCCGCGATGCGGTGACGCGCAGCCTGGGCCCTCTCGATATCCTGGTCAACAACGCCGGCGGCTCACGCCCGTTCACGGGCCTGGGTACACGCGCGCAGTGGGATGACGCAATGAACCTGAACTTTCACGCTGGGCGCGATCTGGCCCACGCCTTCGTGGACGGCATGCGCGAGCGCCGCTTCGGGCGCATCGTCAACCTCACTGGCTCCGACGAGCCTCTGGCCATGAACGGTGGCGTTCCACCCAATGGCGCAGTGCATCTTTGGGCCAAGGCCCTTTCCCGCATCGTCGGCGCCTACGGCATCACCGTCAACAGCATCGCCCCCGGGCGCATCCATTCGGAACAAATCGACCAGAAAATCCTGCCAGGAGCAGACGCCCAGAGGATTTGGGCGGAAGCCAACTGCCCGGCAGGGTATGTGGGCGAGCCCGAGGACCTGGGCGTGCTGGTCTGCTTTCTGGTGTCGCCACTGGCCCGCTACATCACCGGCCAGGTCATCCATGTGGACGGCGGCGCACGCCGCGCCGCGTCGTGACGGCCGAAGCAGGGCCTCTGGCCGGCGTACGGGTACTCGACCTCAGCAGCTACATCGCTGCGCCCTACGGATGCACCCTGCTGGCCGACCAGGGTGCCGAGGTGCTCAAGATAGAGTCTCCCGAGGGTGACAACCTGCGTAACTATCCTTCGACATTGCGGTCGGAAGGTCGAGCCTTCCTGGGCGTCAACAGGGGCAAGTCCGGAATGGTGCTGGACCTCAAACAAGCCGGAGCGCAGGCGGTGTTCTACCGCCTGCTGCGCACCACGGATGTGCTGGTGCACAACTTCCGCGCCGGCGTGCCGGAGCGGCTAGGCATCGGCTACGGGGCGCTGCATGCCCGGCATCCACGGCTCATCTACTGCGCCGTCTCGGGTTACGGAGAAACCGGCCCGCTGCGCTCTCGGGCCGGGTACGACCAGGTGTTGCAGGCCATGAGCGGTCTGTGCGCCATGCAAGGTACACCGGAAAAACCGCAGATTGTCTACGGTTCGGTGGTCGACTACTATGCGGCAGCTCTGCTTGCCAGCGGCGTGGCTTCGGCGCTATATGAACGCTCCCGCACGGGCGCGGGCCGTCTTGTCGCCGTTTCCCTGCTGCGTAGTGCGCTGGCCATGCAGTCAGCGCGCATGGTGTGGGCGGACAACGAACCTCGAGAGGTTTCCCGCGACATGCGTTCGGGCGGCATCACCGGGCTGCACCCCACCTTGGCCGGCCAGCTCTACCTCTCTGCCAATACGCCACATTTCTGGAGCGCCTTGTGCCAGTTGCTGGGATTGGAAGACCTCGCCACCGACCCTCGCTACGACACCGTTCGCAAGCGCGCGCAACATGCCGAAGTGCTCGTATCTCGCGTGCGCGCCACCCTGGCTGGCCGCAGTGCACTGGAGTGGGAGGCGCTGCTGGGCGAGCGCGTCCCATGCGCGGCCACACGCCAGATCGAGGACATGTTCGATCATCCGCAGGTACACGCCGAAGGCATGGTAGACCACTTTGAGCACCCGGCCGTGGGTGGCTTTCGCGGCCTGTCGCGGGCTATCGAATTCGGTACCGTGCCCGCTACGCCCGCGATCCCGGCGCCGACCCTCGGCCAACATACCGACACGGTGCTGCGCGGCCTGGATTATTCGGCCGAAGAAATCGCTGCCCTGCGCTGCGCGCGTGTAGTCGCATGACACGCCCCCCCATCCGATGGCGGTGCCAAGCCGCCAGCCCGATCCAGAAAGGAAAGGTACCCCATGTCCGCTGATGTGGCCATAGTCGGCTACGGCCGAACCCCCTACAGCCGGGCCAAACCTGGCGAACCTGTCTATACCGTCGATGAATACATCGCCTGGGCAGCCGAACTGGCACTTGACAAGGCGGGCATGTCCAAGAACGACTTCGATGGCCAGGGCCTGGGCGTTTCGCATGCCGAGGTGGCGCATACCGTCAACTGGTCGGCTGCCACCGCCGAGAACCTCGGTATCAGCCCGCAGGTGCTGCTGCGTGCCGACCAGGGGGGCGCATCTGCGGCGGCCATGCTGATCCGCGCGGCCGCAATGATTCGTGCCGGGGTGGTTGACCGCGTCCTTGTGGTAGGCGCCGACACACCCTTGAGCATGCCCTCGGTAGCGCCCGGCCTGCCGCTCTCGCCCGAACGCACGCGCGGCGTGTACTGGGATTTTCAAGGGCCTTTCGGTGTCATGGGCGCGAGTGCGCAGTTTGCACTGGTGCTGCAGCGGTATATGCACGAACATCGGGTGACACCGGAGCAGCTCGGAAAAATCGCTGTGAGCACCCGCTACCATGCATCTCTGCACCCCGGGGCCATCTACCGCAAGCCGATCACGCTTGAGGAATACCTGGGCTCGCGTATGCTCACCGACCCCATCCGGCTACTTGATTGCGTCCCCATCGTCAATGGCGGACTAGCCTACATCGTGACCTCCGCCGCGACCGCGCGCAGCCTATCTGACCGCCCGGTGTACCTGCTGGGCCACGGCGAGGCGAATAACTACTACCATGGCACGCGTAGCTTCCCGGACATCACCCACACCGGATTCACCGTGGCTGCTCCCCAGGCCATGCAGATGGCCGGCGTCACACACAAGCAGATCGACTTCCTCGAACCCTATGACGATTTTCCTTTCATCGCCATGATGACGATCGAAGACCACGGGTTCTGCAAGAAGGGTGAAGGCGGACGTTTCGTCGAGGAACACAACCTGCACTTTGATGGCGACTTCCCGCTGTCCACCGACGGCGGGCAGCTCTCGGGTGGACAACCCGGCGGGGCCATTGGTGGCTTCATGCCCCTGGTCGAAGCAGTGGCCCAGTTGCGCGGCGAAGCCGAAGGCCGCCAGGTGCCAGGGGCCACCATCGGTGCTGCATGCGGGTTTGGCGGTATTCCCTACGGCCGACCAGGACGCAGCTGCGTATCGATCATCCTCGGAACGTAGGTTTGACCCATGAACGATCTATCCAGGGGAAAACCCCAGCCCGCCATCACGGACCTGACGCGCCCCTTCTGGGAGGCTGCCCGCGAGGGCCGCCTGGTGATGCAGAAATGCAGCCGCTGCGGCACGATTAACTTTCACCCCAAGCCCTGGTGCATCGAGTGTGGCAGCCGCGATCTGCCCTGGACCAGCGCCGGCCCCTTGGGCACGGTGTACTCGTTCACGGTATCGCGATCGGTGGCCATGAATTCACCGGTCTGGCAAGCAGAGTTGCCGGTGATCCTGTGCCTGGTGGACGTGGACCAGGGCGCGCGAATGTATGCACAGGTCACCCATTGCACTCCGGAGGAGATTTACATCGGCATGCGGGTCACGGTCCATTTCGACCCGGCCGACAGCGAGCTGTCTGTCCCACGTTTCCGGCCGGCCGCATCGCCGGGCGTGATGACCGTCTGACCTGGACAGAGGTGCGACCTTGGACCAACAGGATGCGTCCCAAAGACTGCGCAATGCCGCGATGCAGGGGGTCCCCTTCGACTGGCAGGACGCCTTGTGCCTAGAGAGTCTTCTCTCCGACGAGGAAAAACTGGTGCGCGACAGTGCACGCACTTATGCACAGGAACGCCTGCTGCCGCGAATCGTGCAGGCCAATCGCCACGAGACGTTCGACCTAGAGGTGATGCGGGAAATGGGATCGCTGGGCTTTCTGGGCTCTACCATCGACGGATACGGCTGCGCGGGAATCAGCTTCGTCGCCTACGGACTGGTAGCACGCGAATTCGAACGTGTCGACACCAGCTTTCGCTCTGCAATGGGCGTGCAAAGCACCCTGAGCATGCTGCCGATTTATCTTTTTGGCAGTGAGGAACAGCGACAGCGCTATCTGCCCGCCATGGCGCGCGGCGAGAAACTCGGCTGTTTTGGCCTGACTGAGCCCGACCATGGTTCAGACCCGGGCAGCATGTCCAGCCGCGCACGCAGGATACCGGGAGGCTGGAGACTCTCGGGTACCAAGACCTGGATCACCCATGCGCCGATCGCCGACCTGATGATCGTTTGGGCCAAGGACGAGAGCGGAAAAGTCGCAGGTTTCATCCTCGACCGGGGGATGCCTGGACTGACAACAAGCCGCATCGAAGGCAAATTCTCGGTGCGTGCATCCCCGACAGGGCAGATCCACATGGACGACGTGTTCGTGCCGGATGCGCAGTGGCTTGAGGGCGCACGGGGCATCAGTGCACCTTTCACATGCCTTAACAACGCGCGTTTTGGCATCTGCTGGGGAGCCATGGGTGCGGCTGAGTTCTGCTGGCACGCTGCGCGTCAGTACGCGCTGGACCGCAGGCAATTCGGCCGGCCTCTGGCTGCCAACCAGCTGATCCAAAAAAAGCTCGCCGACATGCAGACCGAAATCGCGCTGGGCCTGCATGCCTGCCTGCACCTGAGCCGCTTGCGGGACCAGGGGCTGGCCAGCCCGGAGATGGTCTCGCTGCTCAAGCGCAACTGCGCCGGCAAGGCACTCGATATCGCGCGCAACGCGCGCGATATCCACGGCGGTAACGGCATCGCTGACGAGTACCACGTTATCCGCCACATGCTGAATCTGGAGACGGTCAACACGCTGGAAGGCACGCATGACATCCATGCGTTGGTTCTTGGGCGCGCACAGACCGGAATCTCGGCGTTTTCCAACTGAGGAGTGCTCCATGGACTTTCCCTCCCGCGCGCGCGCGCAGGCCATCGCGCAACTGGTGCGTCCGCGTTCGATCGCCATAATTGGTGCGTCATCTGATCTAGCCAAGGTCAACGGCAGACCGCTCAAGCACCTGCTGGGCAAGGGATACACCGGACGGATCTTGCCGGTGAACCCGAAATACACAGAAATCGCCGGTCTGACGTGTTACCCGAATGTGGCAGCCCTTCCCGAGGTTCCCGATCTGGCGGTTGTGGTCGTTCCGGCGGCCGAGGTACTGCACAGCATCGCGGCGCTCGGAGAGCGCGGCGTGCGCTCCGCCGTTATCTTCAGCTCGGGCTTCGCCGAGATGGGACCCGCCGGCAAGGCCCTTGAAGTCGCTGTGCTCGCTCGTGCACGGGCCTGCGGCATGGTGATCTGCGGCCCGAACTGCCTGGGCTTCATCAACGCGTTCGACAACGTCTACGCAACCTTCAGTCAGTACGCAGACGGCGACACCGGCGCTGGTCCGATCGCTTTCGTGACGCAGTCGGGCGCCTTTGGTACCGCGATCGCCGCGTTGGCTCGCCAGCGCGGATTGGGGCTGGGCTACTTCATCAACACCGGTAACGAAGCCGACCTGTCATTTTGCGAACTGATGGAGGCAGTGCTGGAAGACCCGCGTATCCAGGTGGCGGCGGGCTACCTGGAGGGTCTGCACGACGGTGCATCGCTGGTACGCCTGGCGCAGCACTGCCAGATACTGGGGAAACCGCTGGTCCTGATCAAGGTCGGCCGGCTAGAAGCGGGAGCCCGTGCAGCGGCGTCCCACACAGGCGCGCTGGCGGTTCAGGATGCCGTGTTCGACGCGGTCGTTCGCCAATACGGGATCTTGCGCGCTCGCAATGAAGAACAGATGCTCGACATGCTCGAGGCTTTGAGCCAGCCACGCGTGCCGATGGGCAAGGGCCTGGGCATCGTGACGCAGTCCGGTGGTGCAGGCGTCATGATGGCCGACCGGGCACAGGAGCTGGGTCTCGATGTTGCACAGCTGGCACCCGAAACCCGCGCCCGACTGGCCGAGGTGGTGCCTGCTTTCGGCGCCATCGGAAACCCTGTGGACGTCACTGGGCAGTTTGTGGCGCGGCCGGACCTGTTCCGCCAAGCAGTGGTCCGCCTGATGGAAGATCCAAAGGTCCATGTGTGCCTAGTATGGCTGCAGCTTATGACGGCCCATGTGGATCAGCTGGTGCAGATATTCATCGACATCGGGCGCAGCACCACCAAGCCGTTCTTTGTGAGCTGGGTAGCGGCACCCAGTCCGGCCCTGGTCCAGCTGCGCGCGGCCGGTATCGTGGTGTTCCGTGCGGGGGAGTGTGCCGTCGAAGCGGCCTCGGCACTCATCCGCCACCATGGGTACCGACGCGCTGCCGCGCTGTCTGGACACCCGCGGCTGGACCTAGCGGCAACCATGCCCTTGGATTGGAACCCTGGCCTGCAAAATTCGGTCAGCGCTGCAGCCTGCTTGCGTGCAGCGGGCATACCGATGGCCGAAGTTGCACTGGCGCAGGATGAAGAGCAGGCAGTCGCGCTTTGGCGCGAGATGGGCCGACCGGTGGCCATGAAGATCGAATCGCCCGATATCGCGCACAAGACCGAGGTGGGCGGCGTGCGCCTGGCATTGGCCCAGGAGTCAGACGTACGCACGGCCTATCGGGAACTGCTCGCCGGGGCCCGGCGCGCGCTGCCAATGGCCCGGCTCACCGGCGTACTGGTGCAACCCATGGTGCAGGGTCGTCAGGAGCTCGTGGTGGGTGTGCAGCGTGATCCAGTCTTTGGCATGATGGTGATGGTGGGGATCGGAGGCATACTGGTCGAAGTGTTAAAGGACATCGCGCTGCGCCGTGCACCCTTCGACATCGACGAAGGACTGCACATGCTGGCCGAACTGCGCGCGGGCGCAGTGCTGGATGGTGTGCGCGGTCAACC
>CAIPGJ010000364.1 GCA_903864555.1 uncultured Pseudomonadota bacterium
ACGACACCTCAGATCAGCGTGCCGCCGAGCTGCCCGCCTGGACCCACAGATACAACTGGCATCGACCCCATGGCGGCATTAAAGCTCAAACGCCCATCAGCCGCCTCGGCCTCTCCGAAGACAACCTGTTGAGAGTCCACAGCTAGAGCGCGGTTAACCCGGCTGCCAGTGCCACTGTTCGACGCCGCGATTATTTCTTCCTGACAAATCCTTGGATCTTTTCGCGTGTGCCGCTGAAATCCATATTGTCCGCCATTGCGCAAGCGGCTTCCTGATACGCATCGGCAATGGACATTTCCAACTGGCGATAGAAGAGTCGCTTGCCGAGTGAGATCGCGCTGGCCTGCTTGCTTGCGATGATGCGGGCAGCATCCATCACTGTTGCATCCAGATTGTCTGCCGGTACAGCGGCATTGATCAGCCCGATTTCAGCTGCTTTCGACGCTAGGATCAGCCGCCCCGTCAACGCGAGGTCAAGCGCGTGCTTTGGCTGCATCGCGCGTGACAGCGGGACAGAAGGCGTTGAGCAAAACAGTCCAAGATTGATGCCGTTAATCCCGAACCTGGCGCTTTCTACCGCATACGCGAGGTCACAAGTTGCAACGAGTTGGCAACCTGCAGCCACGGCTGAACCCTGCACACGCGCAATAAAAGGCTTCTCGGCGTTGCGAATTGAAAGCATCAGCCGCGAACAGCGGTTGAAGTGCGCCTTCTGCCATTCGGCGCTTTCATGCTCGAGCATTTCTTCGAGATCATGGCCACCACAAAAAATCTTGCCATTGGCGGCCATCACGACGACCCGCACGTTGTCATCTGCGGCTGCCTGGCCGATACGGATTTCCAGTGCGTCCAACATTGCTGCTGAAAGCGCATTGCCCTTGTCTGGTCGGTTGAGGGTGATGGTGGCAACCCCGCTCTCCGTGTCCAACAAAACAGGCTCATTGCGCATAGCAGGTCTCCGAACGGCTCTCATCCACTACCGCCTATTTCGAAGAGTGCCGCAAGATAGTTCCACCCCTTTGCACTTTAATCGTGACTGTCTAAATGCAACGCCGCACCTTACTTCGGTAGGCTGCATTCCTGAACCTCAATTCGAGTCAGGTTCTGAATGAAACTTCGGCTAAATCTTTGGGAAGTTCTAATGACCGGAATGGGCGCCGTGCACTAACCCGCTAGCGCGGGAGTTGAGCGTGGCGCCAGGGGAGTATGCTTCGTCGTTTTGTGCCTCCGGGTAGCACCCGGATTGGCCGGGAAGCGCCCCATCGGGAGGCTCCCATGGCCGACGACAGCAAGCATCCGATCCATCCTCTTCGCCGGCGCATGATCGAAGACATGACCCTGCGAGGGATCAGCCTCGCAAGTGAGACCAACTACCTGCGCGCCGTTCGCAGCTGTTGCGCCAGCATGAGGAAGAAGCCTGAGGATCTGTCGGCGGAGGATGTCCGCAGCTTCCTGCTGCACCTGCAGTCGCGCGACTGCAGTATCAACTCGATCAACGCGTATGCGACTGGCCTGCGCTTCTTCCTGCGTGTCACTCTGGGGCGCGGGGCCGGCTTCGATCGCGTTCCAGTCTTGAGGGAGCGTCGCAGACTTCCCATGGTGCTGACGCCAGAGGAGGTGGCGAGGATCATCGCTGCCGCTCCTGGCCTCAAGTACCGCACCACGCTCGGTGTCACCTATGGGGCCGGCCTCAGGGCCTCCGAGACCGCCTCCCTCAAGATCTCCAGCATCGACAGCCGCGCCATGACCCTCTCCATCGAGCAGGGCAAGGGCCGCAAGGACCGCAAGGCCAAGCTCTCGCCCCCTCTGCTGGATGTGTTGCGCAAGTGGTGACTGTACGCGGCGGAGTAAAACTCCCTCACTCAGGCGGGTGCGTTTTGCACTTCGCGGGCGGAGTAAAAATACCTCGCCATTAATCCTTTCGACCGCTTTGGCGGTTCGAGAGGCTGGGGATGTAC
>CAIPGJ010000365.1 GCA_903864555.1 uncultured Pseudomonadota bacterium
CAGCGCGGCGCGGTCCTCGCGGTCGCGCGGCAGGCGCGTCAGCACGCCGCCCGTCTGGCGCCACCAGTACAGCAGTGCCTCGACCAGCAACGCCATCAGGGCCAGCACCACGAACAGCGGCCACAGCTCGCGCTCCACCGGCACGCTGCTGCCGGTGGCATTGCTGCGCCCCTGCGGCAGCGGCCGCGGTGCGATGTCCGATTCCACGCTGTCCATCAGGTTGGCGGCCACCAGGCTGGTGCTGCCGCGTTCGCCACTGCGGGTGGTAGCCACGGCATACACGCCCACCTCACCGGTGTCGGTGAAGCTGGCCAGTCCGCGCGTGATGCGGCCATCGAGCTTGCGCCCGCCCGGCGTGCTTACCGTCATGGCATCCACGCCATGTGCCACCGGCATCACCACCGGTTGGCCAGAGGACAACTGCAGGCTGGCATGGTCCAACCCGCCCGGGTGCAGCCAGCGCAGGGAATTCCACATGAACAGCGGAAAGGCCACCCGCAGCGGCAGGTCCGCCTTGAACAGGTCAAAGCCCAGCAGCACCGCCTTGCGATCGCTCTCCTCCAGGGCATAGACCAGCGCGCCGCCCAGTTCGGCTTCCACCAGCGGACGTCCCGCGACCAGTGGCCGCAGGCGCATGGCGCTGTCGATAGCGATCTTGGAGAAATCGACATTACGCATCACCGGATGGCTGCGGTCCCAGTCGAGCACGGTGGGCTTGTCCACGCTGCCCAGGATGTCCACCGGCATGTCGGGCGGCACGGTGTTGACCAGGATGAAGCGGCCTGGCCCCACCTTGGGCGGGGTCACCGAATCGAGCACCACCACATCAGCCGTGCCCATGCCACCAGCGTACTGCTGTGGTGACTTCACATCCAGCACCACTTCGGGGTCGGCGCGCAGCACCTTCTCCAGAAACAGGTTGCCGGTGCTCACCAGGGTGACGGCGATCTTGTTGGGCGGGGGCAGCACCGCCCAGGCGGTGTTGTCCACGGCGAGGTCATCGCTGGCGCTGATTTCGGCCTTGATGCGCGCCGCCCCGGCATGCCGGAACGGCAGGATCATGGAGCGCCGCACATGGCCGGCCAGTTGCACCTTGCGCTCGGCCACGGCGCGGTCTTCGACCTTGAGCACCAGGTTGAAGTTCTTCGGTTTGTCGGAGAAGTTGGCGAGGGCGAGGAAGGCCTCGTAATTGGCCGCACCCTGATAGGTGCGCCGCACCGAGATGGCGGTGATGGCGACCTAGTCATCGCCCTAGCCCACGCTGACCCAGTTGATGCGCTGGTCTGCAGCCGGTGCAGTGTCGGCCTCCCCGCCCCCCAGGGGCAAGGCACCGGAGCCATCGGTGAAGACATGGATCTCGGCATTCTCATCGTCGCCGATCAGGGCACGCGCCACGCGCAGCGCATCGGCAAGTCCGTTGGGCAGGTCGCGCGCGCCGGCCGCCGAGATGGCGTCCAGCGCCCGCCCATGGTCACGCCCCATTTCGGTGGCCACCCGCGGCTGTATGCCCGCCTCGATCACCATCACTTCGGTGCCGGCGCGCAGGCTGCGCACCAGGCTGGCCGCGCGCGACTGCGCCTCGGCAAAGCGCGAGGGGAAGACATCGCGCGCCTTCATCGAGGCCGAGGTATCCAGGATCACCACCACCTTGCGCTCGCCCTCCCCCATTACCGTGATGGTCGGCCGTGCCAGTGCCAGGGCCAGCAACAGCAGGATCAGCAACTGCAACAGGATCAGCGGATCGCGCTCCAGTCGCTGGAAGAAGGAGGTGGACACGCGCTGGCGCAAGGGCAGCGCCCACAGCAGCAGGCTGCCCACGCGGCGCTCACGCCGGCGCACCCGGATGAAGTACAAGAGCAGCAATGGCCCGGCCAGGGCAAACAGGGAGAGCGCAAGGGGATC
>CAIPGJ010000366.1 GCA_903864555.1 uncultured Pseudomonadota bacterium
ATCGGGCCGCTGAAGAACGGCTAGGTCCGCCGGATGTTAACCCCCTTGTCAAAGGGGGCCGACTCGTGAGCGCAGCGAACGAGCGGGGGGATTTTGGCCCGTTGCGCTTGCAGCGCACCACGAGTGCCTTATTGATGTCGGGGATGTGATCCGGCGCCACCCTGCTTGCCTGCCTGCAAGCCAATGACCATCAACAGGCTTCGCGACTATCGCTTGCGAAGGCAGGTAGACCAGCCTGGCGGGCCAAAATCCCCCCGCTGGCCTGCGGCCAGTCGGCCCCCTTTGACAAGGGGGTTAACCCAGGCCTGCGCCAATGCCATTCCCGGAAATTGACGAAGAACCTTTGACCAGGGGGTTAACATCCGGCGAACCTAGCCGTTCTTCAGCGGCCCGATGTCATGGATGGCCGCGGCCTTCTTCACCAGCTCCGTCGGCGGGGACTGGTACAGGCCTTTGCGGCTCACGGCGACGCCGGTGAGCTTGTGCATGGCGACGGTGGCTTCGGCGATTTTCACCAGCAGGCTGTAGGAGTCGAGGATGGGCACGCCATCCACTTCGTAGATGCCGCGGCTGGCCATGAGGGCGGTGGAGGGGCCGGGGCAGATGATGACTTCGGCGCCCTGGTCGATGCAGCGGCGGGCGGCGGTGAGGACGGCGTCGCGCAGCTGGTCACCGGCGGTGGCATTGGTGAACACGGTGTCGAAGTCGCGGATGTTGGTCATGGGCACGAAGTCCACCGCAGCGAGCCGGTCGCGCAGGCCGTAGCTGATGGCGATCTCGCGGTAACGCGGCACGAACTTCTCGTTGGGCACCACCAGGGCGAATTTCTCGCCCATGGTGCAGGCGTGGAAGCAGCTCACTTCCATGAAGGAGAGCACCGGGATGTCGAGCATCTCGCGTAGCTCGACGATGCCCGGCTCCAGCGAGTTGGCGATGACAAAGGCGTCATAGGCACCGGGCTTGCCGGCTTGGGCGACATTGGTTTCGCGGATCTTCAGGCCGTTGGCGATGACTTCGCGCACGTCGTAATGCCAGAACAGGCGGTAGTTGTCCCCGAGGGCGCCTTCGCGCGTGCCGCGCACTTCGACCGTGGTGCCGGGAGCGGCGGCTTTTGTCGCCAGCGCCTGGGTGGCGGCGATGCTGTTTTTCATGCCGGTTTCGGAGGAGAGCAGCTGGTACCAGATGCGCATGGTCATTTCCCCTTGAGGAGCGGCTTGATGTCGTGGATGGTGGCAGCGCGCTGCAGCAGGTCTGCAGGTGGTGACTGGTACATGCGCTTCCGGCTGATGTGGGTGCCGGTGATCCGGCGGTAGCCCACGGTGGCCTCGGCGATCTTCACCAGCAGGCTGTAGCTGTCCAGCACCGGCACGCCGTCGATCTGGTAGATGCCCTGCTTCGCCAGGAGCGCGGTGGCCGCGCCGATGGCGATCACCACTTCGGCGCCCTTGTCGATCGCGCGGCGTGCCGTGGCGGTGATCTCGGCGATGCAGACTGCCTCTTGCTTCTCGTCAACGAAGGCCTGGTTGAAGTTGCGGGTGTTCTCGTAGGAGGCGAGCGGCTCGATGGTGGCCAGGCGCGAGATGATGCCGTAGCCGTAGACGATCTCGCGGTAGCGCGGGACGAATTTCTCGTTCGGCACGATGAGGGCGAACTTCTCGCCCATGGTGCAGGCGGTGAAACAGCAGGCTTCCATGAAGGAGATGACCGGGATGTCCAGCACCTCGCGCAGTTCCACCATGCCCGGTTCGAGGGAGTTGGCCACGACGAAGGCGTCGAACTGGCCCGAGGTGCCGGCCTCCAGGCCGTTGCGGATGATTTCGCGTACGTTGTAGTTCCAGAACAGCCGGTACTGGTCGCCATAGGCGCCTTCACGGGTGCCGTGGACTTCCACAGTGGTGCCGGGGGCGGCGACCTTGTCGCACAGGGCCTGGGTGGCGGCAACGAAATTGTTCATGCCGTGTTCGGAGGCCATCAACTGGTACCAGATGCGCATGGCGCTTGTTCTCCCTTTCACATGCCGCTGGGCATAGTGTGAATCCGCGTTCGCGAGAGGCCCTTTGCGCGTCCTTCCAGTGGCTGCGGGAAGCGCGGTGCGGGCATGGCGTGATCGTTGTTCTTGTTGGTGTCGCTGCGGCGATCCACGATGTGCATTCAGGGATCACATCTGGGATCAGCAGGGGATTTACTATATCATCGCTGCGCCTCGCAGCCCGTGTGCCCGTGTGCGTCAGGCTGCGCTTTTGCAGGGATGACCGATGAAGATCTGGTACCAGAGCATGACGCGGCCCAGCGCCTGGGGCGGCTACAACGAATTCCTCAAGGGTTTCCTCGATCGCATCAAGGATCCGGACACCGAAATCGAACTGCACGGCATCGAACGCCGTGGCGGCATCGCCGACCAGTTCCGCTACCTCGAGCACCTGGAGGCGGTGGAGGTGATGGACAACCTCAACAGTGCCATCCGCCGCGGCTTCGATGCCTTCCTCATCGGCAACATTGCCGATCCGGGCCTGCTCGCCTGCAAGGAGATTGCCGACTTCCCGGTGCTCGGCCTGTGCGAGACCTCCAGCCATATCGCCAACCTGATGGGGGCGAATTTCGGCTTCGTCACCATCAATGACAAGTTCACCCCCAAGGTGCTGCAGAACGTGCAGCAGTACGGACTGGGCAGCCGCTGTGTCGGCGCGCGCCGCATGAGCGTGGATCGCATACTCGACCTGAATGCCGGCTACACCGATGCGGCGGCGCGGCAGAAGATCATCGACGAATTCCTGGTGGCCGGGCGCAGGCTTGCCGATGAGGACGGGGCCGAGGTGGTGATCGCCGCGGGCGGCGTGGCCATGGCGCTGCTGGAGATCGTCGGCCTGCACGAGGTGCGTCCCGGCGTGCCCATCCTGAACGGGGTGACCGCGTTGGTGAAGGCGGGGGAGATGGCGGTGAAGACCGCCCGATTGACCGGCGGTCGCTTCATCAGCAAGCGGCTCAACTATGCGCGGCCTGCTGCTGAACAGATTGCCGAGATCCGCAAGTATTACGGGGAGGATGTCTATCCCACCATACCGGGTGGCAAGGTCTAGCGGAACCGGTCTATCGGCTTAACAGGGCGCAGCAACAGGGATAACAGGACTGCCGGGCCTTCCCCGGCGGCATCGCTGGAGGAGAAGATCATGTCGAAGTCGCTACGCATGCTTGCCGCTGCCGCACTGGTCGCAGGCATGTCCCCGCAGGCTGCAGCACAGTTTCCGTCGCGGCCGCTCACCCTGGTGGTGCCCGCTGCGCCGGGTGGCGCCACCGACGTGGTGGCGCGCATCGTTGCTCGCGAGATGGACTCACGCCTGAACCGTCCCGTGCTGGTCACCAACAATGCCGGGGCCGGCGGCATCATCGGCACCGAGAGCGTGGTGCGCGCCGCGCCCGATGGCCACACGCTGCTGTTTGCCTATCCGGGGGTGATCACGGTCAGTCCGGCGCTGCAGCCGTCGCTGTCCTATGACCCGGAGAAGCAGTTGATGCCGGTGAACCTGCTGGCGCGCACTTCCTTCGTGCTGTCGGTGCACCCGGGTGTCAAGGCGGCCAACCTGCGTGAATTCATCGCCCTGGCCAAGTCGGCCCCGGGCAAGCTCAACTACGGCAGTGCCGGTGTGGGCACCACCTCGCACCTGGCCATGGAACTGTTCAAGTACGAGGCTGGCGTGGACATCGTGCATGTCGCCTTCAAGGGGGCGGGGCCTGCTTCCAACCTGCTGCTGGCCGGTGGCCTGTCGGCCAGCTTCGAGAATATCGCCACGGCGCTGCCGCGCATACGCAATGGCGAGTTGCGCGGGCTGGGCGTCTCCAGCGCCGAGCGTTCGCCGCTAGCCTCGGACATCCCCTCGGTGTCCGAGGCGGGCGTGAAGGGCTTCGAGGTGATCTCGTGGTTCGGTGTGATGCTGCCCGCGGGCACACCCAGGGAACCCTTTGACCGGCTGACCGAAGCGCTGTCCTCGGCCATGGCCAGTGCGGACTTCCGCAGGCGCCTGTCCGACATGGGTGTGGAGCCGGTGGGCACCAGCGCAGAGGCCTTTCGCAGCCAGATTTCGCGCGAGATCGTGAAGTGGCGCCGGGTGGTGAAGGAAGCCAGGATCAGCACACAGTAGTGCCGGTGACGGTATCGCTGCAGTAGACTGGCAGCCTGACGATCCGGACCAGAAGAATCGGAACGCACCTGAAAAACCTGGAGAAGACATGAAGCACAACGCCTGCCGGCTGCTTTGCGCAGCGGCCCTCACACTCAATGCCGGCCTTGCGGCAGCACAGGGCGCGGACAGCTTTCCCGCCAAGCCCATCACCCTCATCGTGCCGCTTGCCCCCGGGGCCACGGTAGATATCGAGACCCGCCTGTACGCCAACAAGCTGTCCGAGCAGTTGAAGAGCCAGGTGCTGGTGGACTTCAAGCCGGGCGCCGGCACCACGCTGGGCGCGGCCCATGTGGTGCGCTCGGCGCCCGATGGCTATACATTGCTCTCGACTTCATCGTCCTTCGCTGCGGCGGCTGCGCTGTATCCGACGCTGCCCTTCGATCCGCTCAATGACCTCGCCCCGGTGTCATTGATGAGCAAGGCCCCCTACATGCTGCTGATCAATCCGCAGGTGCCGGCGAAGAATATCCCCGAGTTCATCGCGCTGGCGCGGGCCAAACCGGGGGCGATCAACTTCGGCACCTCGGGGCAGGGCGGCCTGCCGCACATCCTGGGCGAGTGGCTGCACAGTGCCACCAATACCAAGGTGACCTTCGTGCATTACAAAGGCGGCGCACCGGCTTACCTGGCGGTGATGAGCGGCGAGATCCAGGCGGCCTATGCCGGACTGGCGCCGATGATCCCGCAGGTCAAGGCGGGCAAGGTGCGCGCCATCGGCATGACCACGGCCGAGCGCTCCAAGCTGCTGCCCGATGTGCCTTCGATCGCCGAGCAGGGTGTGCCCGACTATGATGTGTCCTCGTGGATCGGCATCTTTGCGCCGTCGAAGACGCCGACGGCCATCACCCAGAAATTGAGCACGGAATTCGCCCGTGTGGCGCGAAGCCCGGACATCATCAAGCGCCTGGAGGCCGAGGGCGTGTCCCCGGTGGGCAGCACGCCGGAGGAGTTCCGCAAACTCTACTCCTCGGAGCTGGCGAAGCTGAAGAAGCTGGGGCAGGACACTGGCTTGAAGCTGTAGGAAGCTGCGGCCACGGCTGGCGCCGTGGCCTGCTGCCTGCCCCGTCCGGGCGCAGGCTCTTCCCGATACGGGTATCAAAGGAGCAGCCGGCGCGCATGAGGGAAATCCGCATCATCGACCAGACCATACGCGACTCGCATCAGTCGCTGTGGGCCACACGCATGAGCGCAGCCATGATGCTGCCGATTGCCGACAAGCTCGACCGCGCCGGCTTCGAGTGCATCGACGTCCCCATCGGCGGGGTGCATGTGGATGTCTGCGTGCGCTACCTCAAGGAGAACCCCTGGGAGCGCCTGAAGCAGTTGCACCAGCGCATCCGCCGGACGCCCACCTACGGCACCATCCGCAACCGCAGTGGCACCAGCTTTGATGTCATTGCCGAGGACCTGCCCATGCTCTGGGTGGAGCGCCTGATCGCCAACGGCATCCGGCGCTTTCGCATGTATGACGCGCTGTTCGATCAGGACATCATCATCCGGCAGTTGCGCTACGCCAAGCAACTGGGCGCCTACACCGTGGGTGCACTGGCCTATGGGCTGAGCCCGGTGCATACCGATGCGCTGTACGCTGAGAAAGCCAAAGAGCTGATCGACAAGGCGGGG
>CAIPGJ010000367.1 GCA_903864555.1 uncultured Pseudomonadota bacterium
CGGTGATTCAGCCGCTGCGCGACCTGCTGATGCGCCGCGGCGCGATGGCCTTGCTGCTGCTGGTGATGCTGTACAAGTTTGGTGATGCCCTGGCCGGCACGCTGACCACGGCCTTCCTGATTCGCGGCGTCGGCTTTTCACTGACCGATGTCGGTGCGGTGAACAAGGTGTTCGGGCTGATCTCCCTGCTGGTCGGGGGCATAACCGGTGGTTTGATGCTCACCCGCATGCGCCTGGTGACGGCGCTGCTGGCTTTCGGGGTGCTCCAGGCGGTGTCCAACCTGTCCTTTGCCTGGCTGGCCTGGGCCGGCAAGAGCTATCCCTTGCTGGTGTTTACCATTGGTTTTGAGAATTTCGCCAGTGGCATGGGCACGGCCGCCTTTGTGGCCTTTGCCATGGCCTTGTGCAACCACTCCTTCAGTGCCACGCAGTACGCGCTGTTGTCGGCGCTTGCCTCGGTAGGGCGCATCCTCTTCGGCCCGGCGGCTGGGGGCATGGTCCAGAGCCTGGGCTGGGACGGATTCTTCGTGCTGACCTTTGTTGCGGCACTGCCGGGGCTGGGCCTGGTCTGGCTGATGCGCGAGAACATCGATGCCGCGGAGCGTTCCAGCCGTCCGGTCGGCGCAGCACCTTGAGCGTCCTCCTGGTGCGCGCCTGGTCAGCGTTCCCTAGGCTTTCTCGAAGCGGAACACCGCCAGGCTGCCCAGGAGGTTGGGAAGAAAGCTGACCTGGCGCCCGCCATGCAGCACGATGCGCTCGAGAATGCGAATGTTGCGGGTGGCGCAGAAGGTCTCGAAGTCGCGCACCGTGCACAGGTGAATGTTGGGCGTGTTGTACCACTGGTAGGGCAGATCCCGGGATACGGGCATGCGACCGGCGAAGATCTGCAGCCGGTTCTGCCAGTGCCCGAAATTGGGGAAGGTCACGATGCCCTGACGACCAACGCGCAGCATCTCCATGACAATTTCTGCTGTGTGACGCATTGCCTGCAGAGTTTGCGAGAGCACCACATAGTCGAAGGAACCGGCATCGAAGCCGGCCAATCCCCGTTCCAGGTCGCTCTGGATGACGTTGATGCCGTTGCCCACGCAGGCCAGCACGTTGGCATCGGCGATTTCAATGCCATAGCCGCTGGCGCGCCGCTCCTGCTGCAGGTAACGCAGCAACTGGCCGTCGCCGCAGCCCAGGTCTAGCACGCTGGCGCCAGGACGTATGCAGCCCGCGATGGCTGCGAAATCGGCGCGTCGCCCGGTGGGAATGTGCAGTGTCTCGGACATGTTTACAGACTGCGGTGCACGTTGTCGAACCAGGTGCGCACCAGGGCGTGGTAGCGCGGATCCTCGAGGAGGAAGGCGTCGTGTCCGTGAGGCGCATCGATTTCGGCGTAGGAGACATCGAGCCGGTTGTCCAGCAGCGCCTTGACGATCTCCCGCGAACGCTCGGGGGCAAAGCGCCAGTCTGAGGTGAAGGACACCACCAGGAAGCGTGCACTGGCTGCAGCCAGTGCGTGTGACAGGCTGCCACCGGTCGCAGAGGATGGATCGAAGTAATCCAGGGCACGGGTGATCAGCAGATAGGTGTTGGCGTCGAAGTACTCGGCGAACTTGTCCCCCTGGTGGCGCAGGTAGGACTCCACCTCGAAATCTACGTCGAAATGGAAATTGATGCTGCCCGATTGCAGGGCGCGGCCGAACTTCTCCATCATGGCATCGTCGGACAGATAGGTGATGTGTCCGATCATGCGCGCCAGGCGCAGTCCGCGCCGTGGCACCACGCCATGCTCGTAGAAGTCCCCGCCGTGGAAGTCCGGGTCGGTGGTGATGGCCCGTCGCGCCACTTCATTGAAGGCAATGTTCTGCGCCGAGAGCGTGGGAGCGGCTGCCACCACCAACGCATGTCCGACGCGCTCCGGGTAACTCAGCGTCCATTGCAGGGTTTGCATGGCGCCCAGGCTGCCACCCATGACGGCGGCAAAGCGCTGGATGCCGAGGCGGTCGGCCAGTCGTGCCTGGGCGTCCACCCAGTCCTCGACCGTGACCACGGGAAACTTCGAGCCCCAGGGTTTGCCGGTGGCAGGGTTGATGGACGCCGGTCCTGTTGAGCCGAAACAGCCGCCCAGGTTATTGATGCCGATGACAAAGAAGCGTTCGGTATCCAGGGGCTTGCCCGGGCCGATCATGTTGTCCCACCAGCCGATGTTGGTCGGCTTGTCTTCGTACCAGCCGGCGACGTGGTGGGAGGCGTTCAGTGCATGGCACACCAGGACCGCATTGGACCGGTCGGCGTTCAGATTGCCGTAGGTTTCATAGACGAGTTCGTAGGCAGGCAGCACGCTGCCGCTGCGAAAGGCCAGCGGCACATCGAACTGCATGCTTTGTGCCCTGACCGGCCCCACCGAATTTTGTCCGCCCTGCTTCATCGCCAATGAAAAAACCCGTTCGCCTGCTGGTGCCGGCTGAACGGGTTTCCCACGCTTTAGCCGGATTTAGGAGCCACCTTCCCGACATGGGTGAGGCCTCCAGCGCCCGCAAGCTGATCTTCAAATCGGCGCGAGGGCGAACATTACCCGAGACACGGGTGGCGGTCAATTGCAGCAGGGGAGGGGCCGGGGATCAGGCGTTGAGCTTTTCCAGCAGCAGGCGGATCTCTTTGGGATTCTCCGCCCGCAGAATGTGCTCGGTGGTGGCGCGGATGCTGTCCAGGCTGGTCTGCAGCACCTGTTGCTTGATGGCGAGCAACTGCACTGGATGCATCGAGAACTGCCGCAGTCCCAGGCCCAACAGCAGCCTGGTGAGCGAAGCATCACCAGCCATTTCGCCGCAGATGGCCACTGGCTTGCCCGCCTGCTGTCCGGTGCGAATGGTATGGGAGATCAGGTGCAGGACTGCCGGATGGAGCGGATCGTACAGATGGGCGACGGAATCGTCGGTGCGGTCTATGGCGAGGGTGTACTGGATCAGGTCATTGGTGCCGATGGAGAGGAAATCCAGCTTGCGCACGAAAAAGCCTAGTGAAAGTGCGGCCGCCGGTATCTCCACCATCCCGCCGATGGGCATCTGGTGATCATAGGGAATGCGCAGTTCGTCGAGTGATGCACGCGCCTGGGCGATGGCGGCAAGCGCCTGCTCCACCTCATGGACATGGGCAAGCATGGGGATGAGCAGGCGCACCTTGCCGTAATGGGATGCGCGCAGGATGGCCCGCAATTGCGTCTGGAACAGCAGCGGTTCGGCCAGGCAGTATCGGATGGCGCGCAGTCCCAGGGCCGGATTGGGGCCGGTGGTGTGGGCGCCGTCCAGGCTCTTGTCTGCCCCGAGGTCCAGCGTGCGGATGGTGACCGGCCGGCCCTCCATCCCCTGGGCCACCTCGCGATAGGCCTCGAATTGCTCTTCCTCACCGGGCAGGTCAGCGCGGTTGAGGAACAGGAATTCGCTGCGGAACAGGCCGATGCCGGTGGCGCCGGATTCGCGTACATCGTCCATGTCCTGGGGCAGTTCGATATTGGCCTGCAGTTCGATGTCGACGCCATCAAGGGTGGTGGCCCGGCGCGTGCGCAATTGCTTGAGCTTCTGCTTGCCGGCCTCCATGGCTGTCTGGCGCCGGCGATATTCTGCCAGCACCTGTTGATTCGGGTTGACGATGAGTACACCGTCGCGGCCGTCGACGATGAGGAGTTCGTTCTCGCGGATCAGCCCGCGCGCATGGTGCAGGCCGACGATGGCCGGAATGTCCAGGCTGCGGGCAACAATGGCCGTATGCGAGGTCACTCCGCCCAGGTCGGTGATGAAGCCGGCGAACTGGTGCTGCTTGAACAGCATCATGTCCGCGGGCGACAGGTCGTGCGCGACGATGATGAGGTTTTCTTCGTGGCTGGGTTGTTCAGGAACGTGGGCACTGCCGGTGAGCGCCTTCAGCACGCGCTCCACGACCTGCATGATGTCGTTGCCCCGCTCCCTCAGGTAGGGATCCTCGATGGCGTCGAACTGCGCAACCAGCGCCTCCATCTGCTGGATCAAGGCCCATTCGGCGTTGCAATGGCGCGCCCGGATCAGGTCGCGCGGCACCTGGGTCAGGTGCGCATCATCGAGAATGAGGCGGTGCACATTGAGGAAGGCGCCGATCTCCGGAGGGGCGCCAGGCGAGATGCCGGCCTGCAGCTGGATCAGTTCTCCGCGCACCTGGCGTACGGCCTGGTCAAAGCGGTGCACCTCGGCCTCCACTGCGGAGCGCTCGATTTCGTAGTGCGCGACTTCCATGCGCGCACTGGAGACGAGGTGGGCATACCCTATGGCAATGCCGGCAGAGACTCCCGAGCCGTGGAGTGTGAAGCTGGCGGACAGCTCGGGTCCGGTGCCGGCGGCGCCCATGTGCTTCACTCGCCCTCGCCGAACTTGTCGGCGATCAGTTGCACGATGCCGGTCAGTGCATCATCGGCATCGCTGCCTTCGGTTTCGACCAGCACCTTGCTTCCCTTGCCGGCAGCCAGCATCATCACGCCCATGATGCTCTTGGCGTTGACCCGGCGGTCATTGCGGGTGAGCCAGACTTCCGATTCGAACTCGCCGGCCAACCGGGTGAGCTTGGCCGAGGCGCGCGCGTGCAGGCCCAGCTTGTTGACGATTTCCACTTCAGCCTGCGGCATGCTTGTTCTCCGCCTTGATGTGAACGACCCCGTCGATTCCCCCGCTCATGGCTTTTTTCACGACCACCGAGAGGGGCTCTTCCCGGTAGGTCAAGGCACGAATGAGCATGGGCAGGCTCACGCCGGCGATGGCTTCCACCTTGCCGGGCACGACCAGCCGCGTGGCAATGTTGGATGGCGTGGCCCCGAGGATGTCGGTCAGCACCAGGACGCCACTGCCGGCATCCAGCTGCCTGGCGAGATCCTGTGCCTGGGGAAAGATGAGTTCCGGATCGTCGTGCATGGTCACACCAACCTGTCTCACCCGCAACGGCCGGCGCGCCAGTACGTGGCTTGCGCAGTGGATCAGGGTTTCGCCGAACGCGCCGTGCGCGATGATGAGGACACCAACCATTTCTGTTTCTCTTTCAGTCTGCCGTCAGGGGAGCACCGGGCGCCTGACGGCGCATCGTTGGCCAGTGGCCGCACGTCATTCAGTCCGGCAACCTGAATGCCATGGCAAAGCGGACAGCAAAGGTCTTATTTTGCAGTGTCGTGGGAATTTCCGTAAGAGGCACGAGCCGACGGGCCAGACTCAGGGCATGTTCATCCAGGATGGCATGGCTGGTCGGGGCGATGATGGTGACCGATTTGAGCGTGCCATTGCCCGCCACCACCAGTTCCACGGCGCAATCGCCTTCGAGTTGCTCGTCGAGTGCCTGCTGCGGATAGGAGCGCACGCGTGTCA
>CAIPGJ010000368.1 GCA_903864555.1 uncultured Pseudomonadota bacterium
ACCAAGCCCATCACTCGCTGGATTGAGGAGCTGGCAAAGAGGAATGGATCCGCCAGGGTGTATATCCAACGCAAAGATCTGCTCGTGGATATGCGTAAATAATCGAAGTCAAACGCAAAGCAGCTGTCATGAAAGGGAAACTTATGCGTAAGCCGAAGGAATGTGCAGGGTTGGCTTTATTCCTCCTGGTGTCTTCGGGTGCATGGGCTCAAGGAGCGGCGCCTTACCCTACAAGAGTCGTCACAATAGTTGCGCCATTCTCGCCAGGCGGGTCTACTGACATTCTCGCCCGCATGGATGCGGCAAAGCTCAGTGAGGTCTTTGGTCATCAGTTCATCGTAGAGCATAAAGCAGGGGCAGGCGGTGCAATCGCATCGGCCTACACAGCCAGAGCGAATCCGGACGGCCACACGATACATCTGGTGTCGGCAACTTACACCGTGATACCCGCTTTTCAGAAAAATCCCCTCTATGACCCGGTCAATGATTTTGCTGCCATTTCATTGATGTCGCTATCGCCCAACCTCATCGTGGTTCATCCGGCTTCTCCATTCAAGTCGACCGGGGAATTCATCAGCTATGCCAGGGCCCATCCTAACGAGATCAATTTCGGAACATCCGGCGTCGGGAGTTTTGGGCACCTCGCAGGAGAGTGGCTGGCCTCTGCGACCAAGACCAAGATGACATTCGTTCCATACAAAGGGCTCGGAGATGCCCTGGTGGCTGTGGCCTCCGGGCAGATACATGTAACGGCCACGGCAGTTACGTCATCCATGCCCTTTGTCAATTCCGGCAGGCTTAGAGCGCTTGCGGTGACGACCAAAGAGCGTTTGAAGGTTCTGCCGGACCTGATGTCCATCTCCGAATCGGTGCCGGGCTATTCCTGGTCGCAATGGAATGGCTACGTGGCCCCATCGAAAACACCCAGGCCCATCATTGAACGGCTGAATGCGGAACTGGTGAAGATTGCACGATCCGCTGAAAACGTGAAGAAATTGTCTGCTGACGGCGCCATACCGGTCGGTAGCTCTGCAGATGAATTCTCCAAGTTGATAGCGGCGGAATCCAACCAGTGGAGAAAGCTGATCCGGGATATTGGCTTGAAGATGGAAGACTGATCCGAGTTGTCATTGTGCGGGTGTCTGCGTAGCTCAATTCCCCGCATCGATGCTGCACTGCCGCTTTCATCCCCGGCGGCAGGCGACGTATCATGACTGCGGCCGTCCACCAAAAGAATTCATCCATCACAGGACGGCCATCGACTGAACTGGAGGAGGCCTCATGAAACAGCTTGTGCTTTCCACGCTGGTGTCCATGCTGTGTGCCGGCACGGCCATGGCGCAGGGAACCTATCCGAGCAAACCCATTCGGCTGCTGATTCCCTATGCACCGGGCGGCGGCAGCGACCTGGTGATCCGCCCGGTCATCCCGAAACTCAACGAGGCGCTCAAGACCCAGGTGCTGCTGGACAACCGCGGCGGCGGCTCCGGCGTGATCGCCAGCGAAGCGGCAGCGCGTGCCGCACCCGACGGCTACACGCTGCTGGTGGGCACCACGGGCACACTCACGCTCAACCCCATCCTCTACACCAAGGTGCCCTACGACACCCTGCGCGACTTCGCGCCCATTACCATCTTTGCCCTGGCGCCCAACCTGCTGGTCGGGGCCAAGAACTTCGCCCCGCGCACCACCCAGGAAGTGATTGCCTACGCGAAGGCCAACCCCGGCAAGGTGAACTACGGCACGGCCGGCAGCCCGACGGCGGTGCTGTACCTGGAACACATGAAGCAGCTCACCGGCGTGAACATGCAGCTCATCCCCTACAAGGGCACCGGCCCCAACTTCACCGCGCTGCTGTCAGGTGAGGTGGACATCAGCTTCGGTGCAGCCGGCGTGTTTACGGCTGCCATCAAGGACGGCCGGCTGAAGGCCTATGGTGTGGGCAGCCTGCAGCGCCTGCCTGCGCTGCCGGATATCCCCAGCCTGGCTGAGTCGGGCCTCTTGCCCGGGTTTGAATCAGCCTCCTGGTATGGCGTCGTCGCACCGGCCGCCACGCCCAAGCCCATCATCAACCTGTTGTACGGCGAGATGGCCAAGATCCTCAAATCCCCGGACATCGTCAGCCGCTACACCGCCGATGGCGCCTTCGCCGTGGGTAACCCGCCGGATGACTTCACCGAGCGCATCCGCAATGAGACCGCGCGCTGGGCGCAGATCTTCAAGTCGGCGGGGATGAAGCAGGAAGCCTTCTAGTCGAAGGCAGGCCAACCAAAAAGGGGGGGCGGTGTCACACCGGCATCGGTTCCCGGCCGGGCTGGAAGCACACCGGCTCCTCATCGAAGGCGATCCAGCCGAAGCGATCGCACAGGCTTTGCACCAGCGCCGCGTGATCGACGCGTAGCGTGCCGCGCAGCGACAAGGTACGTTCTTCCAGTCGCGGCAGCAAGATTTCATACCAGTACCCCTCGAACTGCGCCTTGCCGAGCCCACCCGCGTCCCAGGTCACCCCGGGAAATGCCGCGGCCAGCGACTCGCGCAGGGCCGGGCTGTCCGTGAGGCTGGTGACGGCCGATTCATCATCCAGGTCTTCGCTTTCCAGCGGCAGGCGGACGGGGTGGAAGAAGAGATAGGTGCGGGCCATGTGGGTGCTCGGGGTCAAGGTGGAGGGGGGGCAGCCGTTTTGCTGCGGGGGAACAGGGTACAGCGGATTGGGGGTGGACCCACTCTGGGTGGGTTGATTGGCACATCCCCCAAGTCGATGGCAAGGTCGATCGGGAGACACTCCCCCAGTTTGGCTGAGCCATGAAGCACTTGGGGATCGACATGATCGCGGCCTATTTGCCGCAGGCGCGGGGGCGCTCGGAACGCGTCTTAGGCACGCATCAGGGGCGCTTGCCGCAGGAATTGGCACTGGCCGGTATCACCAGCATGGCCCAAGCCAACCCGTATCTGGCTCAGGTCTATCGGCCCGCATACAACGTGTTCAGCGCTTTACCGCGAGCACCCCGTCGCCATTGAAGCTGGTGGCAAAGCCGGCACGCTGAAGTCTTCGTGCCACTTCGGCCGGAACGTCGCGCCCGCTGGTGAGCTTGTTGGGGGTGCCGGTGTAATGAAAGAGCCGGCCCTTGTCCCTGATCACCCTGGACAATTGTTGATAAAACGCTTGAGAGTAGAGCTCGCCGGCAATGCCAAAGCGTGGCGGATCATGCAGGATCGCATCGATGGATCGATCTGCCAGCAGGCGGATACCTTCCACGATGTCTGTCTGCATCAGGCAGAGACGTTCATCCGGCTGCGGTGACCAGGGGTTGAGGCTGCGCAACCACATCACATCGGCATTCTTTTCATAGGAGAGCACCTTGCCCGCCTGCCTTTGCAGGCACCACGCGGCGAAATAGCCCAGCCCGCCGCAGGTGTCCAGGATCAGCTTGCCCTGGGGGCGGATCAGATCGACCTTTCGTTCGGCATCGGCATACGGCGAGACATGGGCGCTGGGCAGCATCTTGATGCCATCGATTTCGAATGTGGGTGGTCCGTGCCGGGTGGCAACCAGCTTCACCAGAGAGGTGGCAAAGCGCGCCACTGGCTGGAAAGTGCCGTCGATCCAGTGATAGATGCTGCGGTCCCGACAGGTCTCCAGATAGGGAAAGGATGCGCCCTGCCAGTGCCATGCTTCAGGGCTGATGGTGACTGTGGTGCTCGAACGGCCAAGGTCGAGAGAGCAAGTGAGCTCAGGCAAGCCGGTATGGGTTGCATGCTGCAGGCTGTCGTGTAGCGGCAAGGTCAGTAAAGGGCCCATGGATTCCTTCATGCTGCAGAAACGAAAACGCCCCGCATCGCGGGGCGCTTCGCAATTGACAATCGTTCCGACAGGCTGGAATTACATGCCCATACCGCCCATGCCGCCCATACCGCCCATGCCGCCCATACCACCCATGTCGGGCATGCCGTCCTTCTTGTCTTCGGCGAGGTCTGCAACGCCGCAGTCCGTGGTCAGAATGAGGCCGGCCACCGATGCAGCATTTTGCAGTGCCGTGCGGGTTACCTTGGTCGGATCGACCACGCCCATGTCGACCAGATCGCCGTAGCTGTCGGTCTGGGCATTGAAGCCGAAGTTGCCCTTGCCTTCGACCACCTTGTTCACCACCACTGAGGGTTCGGCCCCGGCATTGGCGACAATCGCGCGCAACGGCTCTTCGATGGCACGATGGATGATCTTGATGCCGGCATCCTGGTCGTGGTTATCACCCTTGAGCTTGTCGATGGCGGAGCGTGCACGCAGCAGCGCAACGCCGCCACCGGCCACGATGCCCTCTTCAACGGCGGCACGCGTTGCATGCAGCGCGTCTTCCACGCGGGCCTTCTTTTCCTTCATTTCGATTTCGGTTGCCGCACCGACCTTGACCAGGGCCACACCGCCGGCCAGCTTGGCCACGCGTTCCTGCAGCTTTTCCTTGTCGTAGTCCGAGGTGGTTTCCTCGATTTGCGCGCGAACGGTCTTCACCCGCGCTTCGATGGCCGCGGCCTGGCCGCCACCGTCGATGAGGGTGGTTTCTTCCTTGCTGATTTCGATGCGCTTGGCCTGGCCGAGCTCGGTGAGGGTGATTTTCTCTAGGGTGAGGCCGACTTCTTCGGCGATGACGACGCCACCGGTCAGGATGGCGATGTCTTCCAGCATGGCCTTGCGGCGGTCGCCAAAGCCCGGAGCCTTGACGGCGCAGGTCTTCAGGATGCCACGCAGGTTGTTCACCACCAGGGTGGCGAGCGCCTCGCCTTCGACATCTTCAGCCACGATCAGCAGCGGCCGGCCGGCCTTGGCGACCTGCTCCAGCAAGGGCAGCAGTTCACGGATGTTGGAGATCTTCTTGTCGTGCAGGAGGATGAAGGGGTTCTCCAGAACCGCGATCTGCTTGTCGGGCACGTTGATGAAGTAGGGGGACAGATAGCCGCGGTCGAACTGCATGCCTTCAACGATTTCCAGTTCGCTCTCCAGGCCCTTGCCGTCTTCGACGGTGATGACGCCTTCCTTGCCGACCTTGTCCATCGCGTCGGCGATGATCTTGCCGATCTCGGCGTCAGCGTTGGCGGAGATCGCGCCGACCTGGGCGATTTCCTTGGAGGTGGTGCAGGGCTTGGAGATCTTCTTGAGCTCGGCGACG
>CAIPGJ010000369.1 GCA_903864555.1 uncultured Pseudomonadota bacterium
AGTGGCCAGGGCCATCGACGTCAAGGAGGCCCTATCGTCGCAAGGCACGGTGTTGATTGGCAGCACTCCGGCTGAGTTGAGAAAACTGATTATCACCGAGACGACACGCTGGAAGAAGCTTGTGGAGGACAACGGCATCATTGTTGATCAGTAGTCGTGAAAAATCTGGCGATGCACATCAATCTGAGTGAAAGGGAATGCCATGAATCAAGTCTTGCAAGAAGTACCAGTCCGGAAAGCTGAGCCGGGTGACGGCGAGCTCGCGCAGCAATGGCTATCTTCCCTGGAGGCTGCGCTGCAGGCGGGGGACGCGGGTGCTGTAGCCTCGCTGTTCACACCGGACGATTGCCACTGGCGCGATCTCCTCTCGTTCACCTGGCATATCACGCCATATCGTGGCGCAAAGGAGATCGGTGCCGCGATGGTGTCAGGGCAGGCCGTGGTCAAGGCGCGTGGCTTCGCCCTGTCCCAGCATCGCACCGCGCCACGGCGCATGCAAAGGGCAGGCAACACCGTGATCGAGGCGATCTTCTCCTTCGAGACGGAATTGGGGCGGGGCTATGGCGTGGTGAGGCTTCCGGTGGCCAATCCGCGCCAGGCCTTCCAGCTCATGACCAGCCTGCACGAGCTGAAGGGGTTCGAGGAGCAACTCGGGCTGAACCGGCGCACCGGATCGACCTACTCGCGCAATTTCGGCGGCCTGAACTGGAAGGACCAGCGCCAGAAGGCGCAGCGCTACGAGGACCGCGAGCCCGTGGTGCTGATTGTCGGAGGGGGGCAGGCCGGGCTTACCGCTGCGGCACGCCTGGGTAATCTGGGTGTGGACACGCTGGTCATCGACAAGCACGAGCGCATTGGCGACTGCTGGCGCAAGCGTTATCACTCGCTGGCCCTGCACAACTACACCGACATCAACCACATGCCCTACATGCCGTTCCCGGCAACCTGGCCGAAGTACCTGCCCAAGGACATGCTGGCCGACTGGTTCGAGTCTTATGTGTGGACGATGGAGATCAATTACTGGACCGGCACCGAGTTCGTCCACGGCAGCTACGACGAAGCCACCGGGACGTGGAAGGCACAGGTGCGCCGCTCCGATGGCACTGAGCGGACGCTTCACCCGAAACACATCATCCTCGCCAACGGCGTGATCGGCGCCCCCAGCATCCCCGACCTGCCCGGCCTGAAGGACTTCAAGGGCGATGTGATGCACGTGGAGGGGTTCAGCACCGGGGCCAAGTGGCGCGGCAAGAAGGCGCTGGTGCTGGGCACGGGTAACAGCGGGCACGATGTGGCCCAGGACCTGCACGCCAACGGCGCGGACACCACCATCATCCAGCGCGGTTCGACCACGGTGGTGAGCGTCGATCCCAGCGCCAAGCTGGTGCACGCGCCCTTCATGGACGGCACACCCATCGACGATGTCGATCTGATCGCCACCACCAACACCCTGCCGATGACCCAGCAGAACATGCAGAATCTGGCCAAACGCATGGTGGAGCTGGACAAGGACCTCATCGCCGGACTCAAGGCGCGTGGTTTCAAGTGGGACATGGGCGAGGACAATGCCGGCCACCAGATGAAGATACGGCGGCGTTTCGGCGGGTACTACCTCAACTGCGGCTGCTCCGAGCTCATCATCAGCGGGGAGATTGGCTTGCTGCAGTACGACCAGATCGTGAAATTCGTGGCTGAAGGTGCGCTGCTCAAGGATGGCACCATCAAGCCCGCCGACCTGCTGGTGCTGGCCACCGGCTACCAGCCGCAGCAGCGCGTGGTGGCCAAGCTCTTTGGCGAGGCCATGGCCGAGAAGGTCGGCCCGGTGTGGGGCATCGGGCCCGACGGCGAGATGAACAACATGTGGAAGCGCACGCCACAGGATGGCTTGTGGTTCGTGGGCGCAGGTTTTGCAAACTGCCGCCAGTATTCGAAATTTGTCAGCCTGCAGATCAAGGCGATAGAGGAAGGGCTGTTGTCCAAGAAACACGCCGAATAGCGGCGGAGATTCGGCCAGGCTCGTTGCCATCAACCAGGAAGGGCAGCATGGAGAGAAGCACCAGCAAACTCGTGGATTTTGCCCTGGCGTTTTCCTCGCAGCCCCTTCCAGAAGCCACAATCCACGCCTGCAAGCGCAGCATTATCGACACGCTGGGATGCGCTTTCGGCGGCTATCACGACCCCATGAGCCGGATGGCGCGCCAGCTGGCGGCCAACCGTGCCAGCACACCGGGTGCCACCGTGTGGGGCACGACCGCTCCGACCAGCCAGGAGGCCGCCGCCTTCGCCAACGGGGTCATGTCGCGGGTGCTGGACATGAGCGACACCTATCTCGGAAAGAGCGGCGGTCATCCCTGCGACGCCATAGCCGGCATCATGGCGGTGGGCGAGGCGGCCGGGGCGAGCGGCATGGACATCATCGAGGCGGTGACGCTGGCCTACGAGATCTATTGCAGTTTCAGCGATTCGGTGGACCTCAACACCAGCGGCTGGGACCACCCCGTGTACGGCGGCGTGGCCTGCGCCCTGGGAATCGGCAGCCTGCTGGGATTCTCGCGCGAGCAACTGGCCAATGCCGTTTCCCTCAGCATCACACCCAACATGGCCTTGTACCAGACCAGACAAGGCGAGCCCTCGAGCTGGAGGAGCTGCGCGGCGGCCAATGCCACTCGCAATGCCATCTTTGCGGCACAGCTGGCACGGGAAGGCTGCGTTGGGCCGGCAGAGGTCTTTGAGGGCAAGAGCGGCTTGTGGAGGGCGGTGGGGGAGTTCGAATGGGCGTTCTCACCCGCTGGCGCGCCGCACAAGATCACGCGGACCCACATGAAGCGATTCCCGGTCTGTTATTTCGGGCAATCGGCGATCTGGGCCGCCATTCAGGCAAGCAAGCTGGTCAACGGGAATGACATCACCGAAATCGAAGTGTCGACCTTTCGCAAGGCCGTGGCAGCGATGGGTTCGGAGCCGTCGCGATGGGCACCCGAGACACGCGAGTCGGCGGACCACAGCCTGCCATTTGTCGTGGCCACCGGGTTGCTGCATGGCGAGATCAACTCGAGCTCGTATCAACAGGAGCGCCTGAGTGACGAGCGGATTGTCAGTTTGATGGGCAAGACCCGGGTCTTCGAGGATCCCGAGCTGACCGCGCAGTTTCCAGATTCCTCGGCCTGCCGCCTGGTGATCAGGAGCGGGTCCAGGGAGCCGCTGGTCGTGCAAGTGCAGCACGCCAAGGGGCACGCCAGCTTTCCCATGGACGACGCGGAGGTGGAGGCGAAGTTTCTGGAGCTGTTCCAGGCGTATGGCGATGCGCAGCATGCCGCCTCGATATTGGATGCCCTTTGGAGGATCGAGGAATTTCCTGATATTCGTCAACTCGCGCAGGTGATGGCCAAGCCAATCGATGCCCTGGCTAACGAGGGAATTTCAAAGTGTTGAGTCCTTTTGAGTGAGTTCATGTTGACGGGATGCGCCTTGATGATTTGAAGGCAACCGGTTGATACTGATCCAGGTAACAGAATTGCAATCTATGCAATGGGATGGCGGCTAACTTCGATGGCGCCTGTTGAGACGAAAATCGCGAACTGGAGGAGATCGCAATGAAATTACCGAAGAATTGGCTGGTTGCGCCTGCTGCGCTCGTCTGCGCATTGACGTTCGCCGCGCCTGCTCAGGCGCAGGGCAGTTATCCGAACAAGGCCGTCCGCTTCATTCTGCCGTTTGCGCCAGGAGGCAGTACCGATGCAATGGCCCGACTCACGTCGCAGAAACTCACCGAGATATGGGGGCAATCGGTCTATGTTGAC
>CAIPGJ010000370.1 GCA_903864555.1 uncultured Pseudomonadota bacterium
CGACGATCCCATCCTGGTGACCGACGTGGTCCAGTGCATGGGCCAGCCCTTGTTTGCGGTGGCAGCCACCTCCACCGATGCGGCGCGGCGTGCCGCGCGCCTGGCCAGGGTGGAGTTCGACGAATGGCCGGCCATCCTGGATATCCGCACGGCGCTGGCGCAGCAGAGTTTTGTCATTCCGACCCAGACGCTGCGACGGGGTGATGCCCGCGCCGCACTGGCCAGGTCACCGCACCGGCTGAGCGGCACCGTGGAGATGGGCGGGCAGGATCACTTCTATCTGGAGGGCCAGATTGCCGTGGCCGTGCCGCAGGAGGATGGCGGCATGCTGGTGCACAGCTCCACCCAGCATCCCACCGAAGTCCAGCACAAGGTGGCCGAGGCACTCGGCCGGCATGCCCACGATGTCGTGGTCCAATGCCGGCGCATGGGCGGGGGCTTCGGTGGCAAGGAAAGCCAGCCTGCGCTGTTTGCCAGTGTCGCGGCCATCCTCGCGGCGAAGACCAACCGGGCGGTGAAGCTGCGCGTGGACCGTGATGTCGACATGGCCATTACCGGCAAGCGCCATGACTTCATCTGCGATTACGAGGTCGGCTTCGATGAGCGCGGGCGCATCACTGCACTGGCCGTGATGCTGGCTTCGCGTTGCGGCTATTCGGCGGACCTGTCCGGCCCGGTGAATGACCGCGCCATGTTCCACATCGACAATGCCTATTACCTCGAGCATGTCGAGATCGTTTCGCATCGCTGCAAGACCCACACCGTCTCCAACACCGCCTTTCGCGGCTTCGGCGGCCCGCAGGGCATGGTGGCCATCGAAGGCATCATCGACGACATCGCGCGCACGCTGCAGCTGGATCCGCTGGCGGTGCGCCGCGCCAACTACTACGGCATTGAAGCGCGCAATGTCACGCCCTACCTGCAGACCGTCGAGGACAATGTCCTGGATGTCCTGACCGACCAGCTGGAAACAAGCAGCCGCTACCAGGCCCGCCGCGCGGCGATTGCGGCTTTCAATGCCGACAGTCCGACGGTCAAGCGCGGCCTGGCCCTGACACCGGTGAAGTTCGGCATCTCTTTCAATGCCACTATCTACAACCAGGCCGGCGCTCTGGTGCATGTCTACACCGATGGCACGGTGCTGGTGAACCATGGCGGCACCGAGATGGGCCAGGGCCTCTTTACCAAGGTGGCCCAAGTGGTGGCGCGCGAGTTCGGCCTGCCCATGAACCGGGTGCGCGTGTCGGCCACCGATACATCCAAGGTGCCCAACACCTCGGCCACCGCCGCTTCGTCCGGGAGCGACCTGAATGGCAAGGCGGCGCAAGCGGCGGCCATCACCATCCGTGATCGCATGGTGGCGCAGGCCTGTGCCCAGCATGGTCTCCGGCCGGAGCAGGTGCGCTTCGAGGGCGGGCAGGTATTCCTGGGTGAGGAAGCCGTTGAGTTCGCTGTGCTGGTGCGCCAGGTGTACGCCGCGCGCATTTCGCTTTCCGCCACTGGTTACTACCGCACGCCCAAGATCCACTATGACCGCATCAGCCTGACTGGCCGGCCGTTTTTCTATTACGCTTATGGCGCTGCGGTAGCCGAGGTGGCCGTGGACACGCTCACCGGCGAGTCACGCCTGTTGCAGGTGGACATCCTGCACGACGTCGGCAACTCGCTGAACCCGGCGCTGGACATCGGCCAGATCGAAGGCGGTTTCCTGCAAGGCATGGGCTGGCTGATCAGCGAGGAGTTGTGGTGGGATGCCAAGGGCCAATTGCGCACCCATGCGCCATCGACCTACAAGATCCCGACTGCGCGAGACTGGCCGGCACGCTCGAGCGTGCGCCTGCTCGAGGGTGTGCCCAACCCCGAGGACACCATTTACCGCTCCAAGGCGGTGGGAGAGCCACCGCTGATGCTGGCGATCTCGGTCCTGCTGGCCACACGCGATGCCATTGCCGCCACGGCGGCCCCGGGCGCTCGCCCGCCACTGTCGGCGCCGGCCACACCGGAATCGATATTGCGCGCGCTGGATGCCGTGGCGCCATCCGGTTCCGCTTTCACCCCTTCATCATTCAACGCGGAGGTGTCCCCATGAACGACTGGCTGTTGGCACTGGCCATCCAGCTCCGTCATGGCCGACCGGCGGTACGCATCACCGTCATCGGCGTGCGCGGCTCCGCCCCGCGGGAAGCGGGCACCGCGATGCTGGTGTGCGCTGCGCCGGCGCTGCGTGAACAGCTGCAGGGCACCATCGGCGGCGGCCATCTGGAATGGAAGGCGATAGCCGTAGCGCGCCAGATGCTCGCCGCGGGGAATGGCCCGGGTGCCTGGACGGATCGTTACACGCTCGGGGCCAGCCTGGGCCAATGCTGTGGCGGCGCCGTGGAGCTGGGTTTCGAACGCTATGACGGTGCCGACCTGGAGTGGGTGGATGAGGCATTGAACGCCCGCGCCCAAGGACCGGTCAGCCTGGTGACGGTGTGGCAGGGATTCTCTCCCGTGCCGATGCGCCGCCTGGAGCGGAAGCCAGCGCTGGGACAGCCGCCATTTGCCCTCACCCGCGAAGGCGAGGCCCTGTGCATCACCGAGCGCCTGGATGATGGCGCGATGCCGCTCTACCTCTTCGGCGCCGGCCATGTCGGCACGGCGCTGGTGCAGGTGCTGGCCGCCATGCCATTGCAGGTGACCTGGATAGACAACCGCGAAGCGCAGTTCGGCGTGCGGCTGGCCAGCCTGCCGGACAATGTCACGCCCCTGTTGAGCGATCAGCCCGAAGATGAAGTGGACTATGCACCGGCCGGCGCCTGCTTTCTGGTGATGACCCACAGCCACGACCTGGACTTTGCCATCGGGCGGGCGATCCTGGCGCGGGGTGATTTCCATTGGGCCGGCCTGATCGGATCGGAGAGCAAGGCGGCCAGCTTTGCCGGACGCTGGGAGCGCCAGGGTTGCAGCCGCGAGGCGATCAGCCGCATCACCTGTCCCATAGGACTGCCCGGCATTGCCAGCAAGCACCCCGGCGCCATCGCGGTGTCGGTGGCGGCGCAACTGCAGCAGGTCATCGAGCAGCGCTCATCGGCCGCCGGGCTGGCACGTCGCCCGCGCAGGGCCGTGGCGCAGTCCGGGTTCGCCATTTCTGCGGCACCCCGAGCCCTGTCCATGGCATCCTCTGCACTGCCTGCAACGGGCGGCATCGAAACCGCCCTGAGCCTGGGCACTGGCGCAAGCTGATGCACCAGTGACAGACAGCCACGACCGACCCAACTGGAAACCTGATGGACGCATACATACTGGAATGGCTCAACCTGCTTGGCCGCTGGCTGCACCTGATCGCCGGCATCGCCTGGATCGGCGCCTCGTTCTACTTCGTCTGGCTGGACAACCACCTGCTGCCGCTGAAACAGCGTGATGCCGACCCGGCCATCAGCGGCGAGCTGTGGGCGGTGCATGGCGGCGGCTTCTACAACGCGCGCAAGTATCCCCTCGGCCCCGAATCCATCCCCGAGCCGCTGCACTGGTTCAAGTGGGAGGCCTATACCACCTGGCTGTCGGGCTTCTTCCTGCTGTGCATCGTCTACTACGTCGGCGCCGATGCCTACCTGATCGACCGCTCGGTGGCGGACATCAGCCGCGGCACGGCCATTGCCATCGGCCTGGGCAGCATGGCCGGTGGCTGGATCATCTATGACCTGCTGTGCCGCTCGCCGCTGGCCGCCAGTGAACGCGGGCTGGCCATCGCACTGGCCGTGCTGGTGGCTGGCGCGGCCTGGGGACTGTGCCAGGTGTTCAGCGGCCGCGGCGCCTATCTGCACTTCGGTGCCATGCTGGGCACCATCATGGTGGCCAATGTGTTCTTCGTCATCATTCCCGGACAGCGTGATCTGGTGCAGGCACGCCGGGAAGGGCGCACCCCCGATCCCATCCATGGCGTGCGCGGCAAGCAGCGCTCGGTGCACAACACCTATTTCACCCTGCCGGTGCTGTTCGCCATGATCAGCAATCATTACGCCGGCACCTACGGCGCCAGCCATAACTGGGCAGTGCTGATCGCCATGTCGGCCGGGGGCGCGCTGATCCGTGCCTGGTTCGTGGCGCGCCACAAGGCCCATGCCGGCAAACCGGCGCCCGTGTGGACGCTGGTCGCCGGGCTGGTGTTGATTGCCGGTGTTATGATCAGTTTGCGGCCACCAGCACCGTCAGTAAAAAGCTTGAAGGCAGAATATGATCAACCAGCAGCCATGCAGTTCGTCCGGGCACAGGCCATCGTGATGCAGCGATGCGTCAGCTGCCATGCCGCCACGCCGACGCAGCCCGGGTTCACCGCGGCGCCCAAGGGGGTGATGCTGGATACGCCCGAGCGCTTGCTGGCGCAGGTCACCACCCTGCGGCAGCAACTGCAGACGCGCGCCATGCCCATCGGCAACCTGACGCAAATGACGGACGAGGAACGCGCCACCCTGATCGCCTGGATAGACCGCGGCTCTCCGCATTGAATGGCATGAGCAATTTTTTTTCCGACCCCGCTTATCCGCGTGACCTGCTTGGTTATGGCCAAAATCCTCCCCATGCCGACTGGCCAGGGCAGGCGCGCATCGCGCTGCAGTTCGTCCTGAATTACGAGGAAGGCGCCGAGAACAACGTGCTGCATGGCGATGCCGCCTCGGAGATCTTCCTCTCGGAGATCGTCAACGCCCAGCCGTTTCCGGGGCAGCGCCACATGAGCATGGAGTCGCTGTTCGAGTACGGCAGCCGTGCGGGCGTCTGGCGCCTGATGCGCCTGTTCGAATCGCGCAAGCTGCCGCTGACCCTGTTTGCCGTGGGCATGGCCCTGGCGCGCAATCCCGATCTGGCGGCAGCGGCGGTGGAAGCCGGTCACGAAATCGCCAGCCACGGCTGGCGCTGGATCGACTACCACGACATGCCCGAGGACGAGGAGCGCGAGCATATCCGCCTCGCCACCGAAACCCTGACCCGCCTGATCGGCACAGCGCCCGTGGGTTGGTACACCGGGCGCACCGGGGTGAACACGCGCCGGCTGGTGGTGGAGCAGGGCGGCTATCTCTACGATGCCGATGCCTACAGTGACGATCTGCCTTACTGGGAGCAGGTCGCCGGCAAGCCGCATCTGGTAGTGCCCTACAC
>CAIPGJ010000371.1 GCA_903864555.1 uncultured Pseudomonadota bacterium
CGACCGAATTGCTCCTGGCTCATGCTGGGGACTTCGGTGCCATTGTTCAGCCAGACCTGTTTCAGCTCGGGGGAGTTCATGGCCTTCTGCAGCTCCCCGTGGATGCGTTCCTGCAGGGGGCGCGGCACCGCCCTCGGCACCCACATGCCATACCAGGTGGACACTTCATAACCCGCCAGTCCGGCTTCGGCTGCGGTGGGCACATTGGGGAAGGCCTGCGAGCGCTTGGGCGCCGCCACGGCGATCGCCTTGATGCGCCCGCCCCGGATATGCTGCGCAGACGAACCCAGCCCGTCAAACAGCAGGTCGATGGTGCCGGCAATCAGGGCCTGCAGGGCCGGTCCGGCGCCGCTGAAGGGCACGTGGGTGATGTCGGTCTTCGAAATCTGCTTGAACAATTCACCGGCCAGATGGTGCGAAGTGCCGTTGCCCGCAGAGCCGTAGTTGGACTTCTTGCCATTGACCCGCAGGTACTCGATGAGGCCCTTCAGGTCATCGGCCGCGATGTTCTTCGGATTGGCTACGATCACCTGGGGCGGCAGCGCAACCAGAGTGATGGGGGCGAAGTCGCGCTCCATGTCGTAATCGAGCTTGGGGTACATGGCCGGTGCGATGGCATGGTGGGCCGCGCCAAGGAACCAGGTGTAGCCGTCCGGCGCCGCCTTCGAGGCGAAGGATGCGCCTATGGTGCCGCCAGCCCCGCCGCGGTTGTCGATGAGGATGCTGTGGCCGAGCTGGCGTGTGAGCTGGGGCGCCAGCGGACGCGCGAAGGCATCGGTGCCGCCACCCGGCGGGAAAGGCACGACGATGGATATGGGCTTGGTGGGCCAGGCTTGCGCGAGCACCTGTGTTGCAGACAAGGCCAGGGCCGTGGCGACCACAGCATGGAAAGCACCCCGAACAACGAGCTTGATGGCCCTTTGATGTTGTTGCATATTGATCCCTCCTCAAGGATTCCCCTCGTCGGCGCGAGAGCTGCCGGGATTATACGGATCACATCCGGCTTCGGGGCAAACGCTGTCCCGATAGCCAGGCGCACAGCGCGCTCAGTCCCCTTCGCCCAGCTGTATCCCGGACTCCTTCAGCACGCGCTCCCAGCGCACCTTCTCGGTGGCAATCAGCTTCCTGAATTCCTCGGGACGGCTGGCGACCATGATGCTGCCCTGGGCGTCCAGCTGCGACAGCACGTCCGGCGCGCGCGCCATGGACTGCGTGAGATCGGCCAGCCTGTTCAGCACCGCTGGCGGGGTGGCCGCCGGAGCGAGAAAGCCGAACCAGTTGCCGGCATAGTCGAATTCGGGGACGCCCTGCTCGGGCACCGTGGCCAGGTCGGGGGTGAGCTTGTTGCGACGCGTGCCCAGCACCGACAGGGCGCGGATCTTTCCGGACTTCATCAGCGGCAGGGCGGCGGCAATGGTGGAGGACAGCAGGTCCAGGCGTCCGGCCATCAGGTCGGTGGACGCCGGTCCCACACCCTTGTAACCGACGAAGGTCACCTTGGTGCCGGACAGGTTGTGCAGCCAGGACCCCACCAGCAGGCTGGAGCCGCTGCTGTAGCCATAGGTGGCCTTTTCCGGATTGGCCTTCGCATAGGCGAAGTGCTCCTTCAGGTTCCTCGGCG
>CAIPGJ010000372.1 GCA_903864555.1 uncultured Pseudomonadota bacterium
CACACTCGCCCGATTCGACTGGCAGGCCCACGGTGCCAGTGTCGATCTTGTGGAACAGCCCTGCCTGTTCCGTTCCCTTTACACCCTGCACGCACACTGCCTGCAACCCGACAAGAAGGATGTGAAACCATGAGCAATGCCAACGCCTCCGGCCGTCTGATCAATTTCCTCACCAGCCTGGACCACCAGACCATCGACCCCATGCTGCTCACGCATGCCAGCATGGCCGTGCTGGACAACGTCGGGTGCGGGCTCTACGGATCGATGCAACCCTGGGGACGCATCCCGCGGGAATTCGCCCTGGCCGAAGGCAGCCGCGGACAGGCCACTCTTTACGGCTCGGCCCAGCCCTGCGCGCCGGCGCGGGCTGCCTTCGCCAACGGTACAGCCACCCACGGCTTCGAACTCGACGACATCATGCAGGGTGCGCTGGTCCATCCCGGCGCCGTGGTGGTGTCCGCGGCCCTGGCCGCAGCCGAAGACAAGGGCGAATCCGGGGCACGGCTGCTGATGGCCGTCATCGCCGGTTACGAAGTCATGGAAAGGCTGGGACTGGCCCTGGGCGCCGAGCACAACACCAATGGCTTCCACACCACCGGCATCGCCGGTTCGATCGCCTCGGCGGTGGCCGCCGGTATCGTGCACCGGCTGCCGGTGGAAACCCTGCTCGCAGCCATGGGCATCGCCTGCTCCATGTCAGCGGGCATCAAGGCCTTCACCCAGGGCACCGGCGGCATGGTCAAGCGCATGCATGCCGGACATGCCGCAGAATCCGGCATCGTGGCGTGCGAGTTGGCGCGGCGCGGCTTCTCCGGCCCGCTGGCCGGCGTCGATGGCCGCTACGGCCTGCTGGAGGTGATCGGTGGAAAGGACATACAACCGGAAGCACTGGACACGGACCTGGGCAAGTCCTTTGCCATCACCCGCATCTGGGTGAAGGCCTATCCCTGTTGCGGCCTGCTGCATTCCACATCGCACGCTTTGGAGTCACTCAAGGCGGAGTTCCGCCTTGGCATCACCGACGTCGAGGAAATCATCATCTGCACCGGTGAACGCGCCGTCGACCAGAACAGCGACCCCGATCCGCGCGAGCCCATGAACGCCCAGTACAGCCTGCAGTACTGCGCCGGGGTGGCCATTGCACGCGATGCCCGCGACCCGCAGGCCTATGCCCAGGAGAACCTGCTCGATCCGGATGTCCGCCACATCGCCGCCCGCACCCGCCTGGAGGTCGATGACAAGATGAATGCGCTCTTTCCGGCGCATTTTGCCGCGCGGGTCATCGTCAGGACCCGGGATGGCCGGACGCTGGAGCGCACCGTCATCGACCCCAAAGGGACCGTGGCCGACCCCCTCGATTTTGACGAACTGGAGGGGAAATTTGCCAAGCTCGCGGCCCCCGTCAAAGACCCCGCCGCCATCGAGGACATCCGTACGGCGGCCCGCGCCCTGCCCGCCTCGACCGACCTGAAGGCCTTCTCCACGGCACTGCGGTCCGGCGACCTGCTGCCCTGAGGGCTTCCGGAGCCATTATTGCAATTGAGAATCATTCCCATTATTATTGACGCCATTCTCACGCCGGGAAACATCACGCCATGACGCTCCGCACGCATCTTCTGCCGTTCGCCCTGCTGATGGGGGCAGGCACCCTGTCCCTGTCTGCAAACGCCCAGGAACAGGTGCTCAACCTGTACACCGCCCGCCACTACTCAACCGACGAGGCGATGTACTCGAATTTCACCCGGCAGACCGGCATCAAGATCAACCGCATCGAAGGCGGCGAGGATGCGCTGTTCGAGCGTATCCGCAATGAAGGCGCCCGCAGCCCCGCG
>CAIPGJ010000373.1 GCA_903864555.1 uncultured Pseudomonadota bacterium
CGCGACGCAGTCGCGCGGGGGGATTTTCTACCGCTACGCCTGCAGTACGCCGCATTGCCTGGTGTATATCGGGGATGTCATTCGGCGCCGCCCTGCCTGCAAGGTAAAAAAACACTGCCCGGCATTCAAGACAAGGTTTTGCGAAGGCAGGCAGATCGGGCTGCGGCCTGTTGGCCAAAATCCCCCCGCTCGGCTTCGCCGAGTCGGCCCCCCTTTGACAAGGGGGTTAACACCGACCGGCCTGCTGGCCTTGCTTCCCCTGAATTCGGCGAAGCACCTTTGACAAGGGGGTTAACAGCGCAGCGCCCGCGATTGGGGGAAAGCGGACGCCCCCTCAATCCATCAGGGGAATGTTGAGCCGCCTGTAGTCCGCCTGGTACTCCGCCGCGTCCTTGCGCATGAAGGTGGCGAACTGGTCAGCGGTGCCGGTCCAGGTTTCGATGGCCTGCTTCGCCAGCAGTTCGCGGGTGTCGGGTGCCGAGGTGACCGACTTCATGGCCTCCTGCAGCCGGGTGAGGCTGGCGCGCGGCGTGACGGCCGGCACAAACACTGCTGACCAGTAGGTGAAGCTGACGTCCACACCAGCCTCCTTGAGGGTGGGCAGGTCGGGGGCGGATTTCATGCGGTCGGTGGAGGACACCGCAAGTCCGCGGATCTGCGGCTGCTTCATGCGCTGCATGCCGCTGTAGAGCGTGGCGAAGTAAAGGTGGATGTCGCCCGAGGTCAGCGCGAGGGCCATGGCATCACCGCCCTTGAAGGGGATGCCTTCCATGTCCAGTTTTGCGGCGAACTTGAATCGCTCGGCGAGGATGGTGGCGCCGGAGGTCGGCCCCAATGAACCGTAATTGAGCTTGCCCTTGTTGGCACGCGCGTGGGCAATCAACTCGGGCACGCTCCTCACCGGCAGCGCCGCATTGACGAGCAGCGAGTAGGCGCCCAGGCCCAGCGGTCCGACCACGGCAAGGTCATCGAGTTTGTACTGCGGATCCTTGAAGGCAAAGGGATTGATCACCACCTCCGGCGTGCTGTAGAGCAGGCTGTAGCCGTAGGGCTGGGTGCGCAGGACTTCGCGCGTGGCGATCAGGCCGCCGCCACCGGGCCGGTTCTCGACGATGACCGGCTGGCCCAGTTGCGGTGACAGGCGCTGCGCGATGAAACGCGCATGCAGGTCCGACGCCGAACCGGGCGAGAAGATCGTGACCACGCGCAGGGAGCGGGCAGGAAAGTCCTGCGCGCCGGCGACCGTTGCCACAGAAAGCAGCGCCAGAGATGCGAACCGTATTGTTGCAAGCATGATGGTCTTCCCATTCATTGACACTGCGCTTTCATCCAGCCGAAGCCGATGCCCGGCTCAATCCATCAAGGGTATCTTCAGCCGCTTGTAATCGGCCTGCAGTTCGGCGCCTTCCTTGCGGATGAAACTGGTGAACTGGTCCACGCTGCCGGTCCAGGTCTCGATGGCCTGTTTGGCGAGGAGGTCTTTGGTGTCCTGCGAGGCAGTCACCGTGCGCATGGCGTCCTGCAGCTTTTGCTGCATGGGGCGCGGCGCCACCGAGGGCACGAACACGGCCGACCAGTAGGTGAGCTGCACATCGGGATAGCCCTGTTCCTTCAAGGTCGGCAGGTCGGGCGCCGCCTTCATGCGCTCCAGCGAAGTGGCGGCCAGACCGCGGATCTGGGGGTTCTTCATGCGCTGCATGGCGGTGTAGAGCGTGGCGAAGTAGACGTGGATGTCACCGGCCAGCAGGGCCACGGCCACCGGATCGCCGCCCTTGAAGGGGATGCCCACCATGTCGATGCCGGCGGCCTGCTTGAAGCGTTCGGCCAGGATGGTGTTGCCGGCGGTAGGCCCGAGCGAGCCGTAATTGAGCTTGCCCGGATTCGCCCTGGCGTAGGCCACCAGCTCGGCGACGTTCTTCGCCGGGACGGAGTGGTGGATGATGAGGCCGTAGGCGCCCAGGCCCAGCGGCCCGACCACGGACAGATCCTCGATCTTGTATTGCGGGTCCTTGTAGGCAAAGGCATTGCCCACCACTTCCGGGGTGGTGTAGAGCAGGCTGTAGCCCAGTTGCGGCGCGCGGATCACGTCGCGTGTGGCGATCAGGCCACCGCCACCGGGCTTGTTGTCGACGATGATGGGTTGGCCGAGCAGCGGTGACAGGCGCTGCGACAGGAAGCGCGCATGCACGTCCGATGCCGAGCCCGGCGCGAAGATGGTCACCAGTCGCACCGCGCGCACCGGGTAGTCCTGGGCGGTGGCGATGGAGGTGCAGAGCGAAACGAGAATGGCGGCGGCCAGTTGCAGTTTGTTTGAAACCATGTTTTCTCCCCTGTGTCCGGATCGGCCGCAGCGATGCAGCCGTTCATTGTCCCCAAGCGGCCTTCTTGTTTGCCTGCAAGCCTGGCATGGGGTTGCGCGTGGCCGATGTCCCTTGAGTGCAACGGTGCTGCGGTGATGGGACTGCGGTCTGCACGCGGGAAGTTTATGCCGATTCCGGGGTAGTTCCTTACGTACGGATATCAAACCCGACCAACGCACGCAGGCTGACTTCGGCCACCGCCTGCCTCAGGGGATTTATGATCAATTTAGAATGGTCATGCTTATCATCATTGCCTAAAAAGCAATATTATTATCAATTGATACAGGCATGCCAGCCTGACCAACCCGGCTCCCACCACACCACGCCCTCACTGCCACGCGATGACTGCGGCCTACCAGCGCCGAACGACTGTCTTCTTTTTCGGATTGGGCGGTGTGGCCGTGGGTAGCGCGGCGGGCTTGGGACAGGGCGCGGAATCCCCGAGGATGGGGATGCGATCCTTGGCCATCTTCCTCACGTCGCCGATGCGGCGCGTGATGCCCAGGCTGTCGAGGAATTCGAGGATCTCGATGGAGAGCGTGCGGTTGACGCCGGTGGCGTCGCGGTACTGCGCGGCGGTAAAGGTGGCGGCCGGTTGTGCTTTGGCCACCATGTCGGCGGTGGCGGCAAACATGGCCATGGTGGCGCGCAGGTAGTAACGCTCGCCGGGAATGCGCAGCACTTCCCCGCTCTGGCGACGGCGGAACAGCAGGTCCTTTAACGCCTTCTCCGGCACGCGCAGCTCCAGCGCCAGCTTGTCGATGGGCGGCGGGGCCAGGCCCGCCTCCATCAGCGCCACCACCAGCTTCTGCCACAAGGCCTCGTCTTCGGAATCGGCGGCGGCGCCACGGTTGACCAGGCGCACGGTGGAATTCTGCAACTCGACCTTGCCTTCATTGGCCAGTTGCTGCAGCAGCGCGAGGAAGGCCGGCACGCCAAACTGCGGCGCAGCGCTGCGCCGCAGTTTGGGCACGCCCAGTGCCGCGGCCCCCGGCGTCACCGCGTGGAAATCGGCCAGTCCCTTCATCACGGCCTCGCTGGCCTGAGCCAGCGCCGCCTTCGACATGGCGTGGTGGCGCTCGCGACCGATCAGCAGGGCGCCGGCAGCGGCAAGCAACTGCTCGGCGTGATGGCGTGTCAGGTTGAAGGTGGCCTCGAACAGGGGCACGTCCAGCACATGGCCCGGAATGGCCAGCAGCCTCTCCAGCGCGCTGTTCGCATCGTGTGACTGCAGCGCCTCGACATAGGCGGGACGATTGGTTTGCCCGCGGCGCGAGGCCGGAGCAAACGGGTCGAGCACCAGACCGCCGCCGATGGTGTAGCGGGCGGAGGGTTCGCGCAGGATGAAGCGGTCGCCATGCGCGGCGACGATGTCGCGCTCCAGCACCAGCTGGATGACACGGCGTTCGCCCTGCAGCAGCGGCTTTCGCGCATCCAGCGCAACGCGGGCGCGCACGCGCGCCGTGGCGATGTGCACGTCCACCGCCGACCAGTGTGCCAGCGGGCCCGGGGCGTGCTGCAGCAGCGTGCAGTTCACTTCCAGGCGGTGCGTGAGCTGATTGGCCGCGGCAGCCACCGCCCAGGTGCCCCGCCCCACTTCATCCACCGACACGCCGGCCAGGTTCAGCGCGCAGCGTTGTCCGGCGGCGGCCTTCTCGGCAGTCTGCCCACGGATCTGGATCTGGCGCACCCGGCCCTCGGCCTTGCCCGGGGCAATCAGCACATGGTCGCCATTGGCCACCTGACCATCGAAGACGGTGCCCGTCACCACCGTGCCGCTGCCCTTGACCGAGAAGGCGCGGTCGATGGCAAAGCGGAAATGACGCTCCGGCTGGAAGCGCGACTGGGTGTTGCGGTCAGCGGCAATCAACGCCTGGCGCAATTCATCCACGCCGGCGCCGGTCTGCGCCGACACCGGCATCCAGGCGATGCCGGCCAGGCTGGTGGCCGACAACATGCCCTGCACCTGGGCGCCCACCTCGGCCACGCGTGCCGCTTCGACGCGGTCGGTCTTGGTGATGGCGACCAGGCCCAAGCGTATGCCCAGCAGGTCGAGGATCTGGATGTGCTCGACGGTCTGCGGCATCACGCCGTCGTCGGCCGCCACCACGATGAGGGCAAAGTCGATGCCGCACACGCCGGCAATCATGTTGCGCACGAACTTCTCGTGTCCCGGCACATCGACAAAGCCGACCAGCCCGTCCTGCCGGCCGCCTTCCACCTTTGCATACGGCAGATAGGCAAAGCCCAGGTCGATGGAGATACCGCGCGCCTTTTCCTCGGGCAGGCGGTCGGTGTCTACGCCGGTGAGGATCTTCACCAGCGTGGTCTTGCCGTGGTCGATGTGCCCTGCGGTGGCAACGATCATGTGAGGGCCATCTCCGGTTTCATGTTATTTCACGTCTGCTGCGGCCCACGGGCTGCCATCGGCCTTGAGCACGGGTTTGGTCACCGAGCGCGTGGCGCCGAAGGTCGGCACGTACATGGAGTGCTTGCCGGCGCCACCGGCGACAACGATGACCACGTCCTCCCAGCGCTGCACCACCGATACCAGCGTGTCGGGCGAGATGTTGCGGTCCTTGTAGCGCATGGCCATGCGGCGCATCAGCCGGCGCTCGATGTTTTCGCGCGAGAAGCGCGTGATGGGCATGCGCGCCTCTTCGTACAAGGCCTTCTGCACGTCTTCCTTGCTCCAGCCATCGGCGGCAATGGTGGCGGCATGCTCGGGGCTCAGCACCACCAGCGTGTCGCCGTTGTAGTAGACATTGTTCTGCCCGCACTGCGCCATGGTGCCGGCCACCATGGTGACGATGCCGCCGGCGGTGGTGCTTTCATGGTCGTTGATGTTGTGCGGCGACTCGGCGCCCACCATGGTGACGGTGCTCACCTCACTGGCAAACCCGCGTTGCGCGGCCAGGGTCGGCCAGCCGGCCGGCAGGGCCGCTTCGTTCTCCGAGATGCAATAGGTGAACTTGCCCGGATGGCCCATGGTGGCCTTGTCGATCTCCGCCGGAATCGCCCCGCCGATGTTGATCAGGATGAGGCGAATGGCGCGGCCGATGACGCCATTGGCCCAGGGGCCGGGGCCGAAGGTGCCGCTGCCGCCATGAATGTTGAGCGCCCCGGCCAGCGGGCCGTTGACGATGAGCAACGGGCCCACCGGGTGGGTGGTGGCCTGGCAGCCATACAGGTTGAACTGCGGCTCGGCCATGGCCTGCGCCGCGGCCATCAGGATGGGCATGTGCTGCGGCCGGCAGCCGGCCATCACCGCATTCACGGCGATCAGTTCCACCGTGGCCACGCCCATGCGCGGCGCCAGCACGGCCACCTGGCTGTCGGCCGCAAGGCCGGCGCCCCTCACCATCGCGGCGACGCGTTCCTCGGTGGGCGGCACCAGCGGCAGGCCATCGCCCCAGTTGCGGCGCAGGAATTCGGCCTGCAGGTCGGTGTACTCATCCTCGCAGGCGATCTCCACGCGCTCGGCAGTGGTGCGTGCCGCCGACGCGGTGGCGCCGGCTTGCAGCGGCGTGGTCAGTTTGGCGACGATTTCGTCGAAAGCCTTGTCGACCTTGGCCAGCACCGAATCCAGCGGCGTGCCGCCCAGTGGATGCGGCAGCACCACGCACGGCAGATTGGGCATGCCCAACACCTTGGCCTGGCTGGCCGCCAGGCCGGTGAAGGAGGTGCTGATCAGGAGCACTGAGGGCATGCCGAGCTTTTCGGCTTCAACTGAGTCGTGGACACTCCACGACGTGCAGGAGCCTCAGTCGCCTAAGGCATTGATGACAACATCACAGTTCTGGCGCAGGTTCTGCATCATCTGTGTGGTTGCCGGGGTCGATGCCGCCACCTTGGAGGCGAGCATGGTCTCGATGCCGGGAAAACGCTCCTTCAGCCGGCGGTCGATATGGGCCATCATCTTGTCCACCGGGGCCTTGGCATTGTCCAGCAGGCCGACGCGCACGCCCTGCAGTGATGAGGGACGCGCAGAGGCCCCCACGCTCAGGGGCAGTGACTGAGCTTCCGGGGAACACAGCTTCATGGTTGTCGCTCCTTGGGTTCGAATCGGGGCCTCGCACCCCGTCCTTGGGCTTGCAGCCGGTGGGGCAGTCAACCCCGCAGGGCAACGGCCTATAATCAAGCAGAGCATTCTACCAACGGCATCCGTTGGTACCGATTGACGAATGTGCCGCCCTGCAGCGCCCGACAGAAAAAAGACCAACGGGACCGCAAACGCGATCACGGCACCGCGACACAAGGAGGCACCATGCACACGACGCTGAAATGGCTGGCCCCGGCCCTGCTGCTGGCCGGCCCCGCGCTCACCGCACCCGCCCTGGCACAGAACTACCCTGCCCGAGCCGTCAACATCGTTGCACCCTTTGCCCCGGGTGGCAGCACCGACATCATCGCCCGCGCCATGGCCGCCGAGCTGACCCGGCTGTGGGGCCAGCCGGTGCTGGTGGAGAATCGCGCCGGGGGCAACAGCATCATCGGCACCGAAGTCGTCGCCAAGGCGGCCCCCGATGGCTACACCATCCTGAATGCCGCGGCCACCTTCGCCACCAACGTCGGCCTCTACGACAGCAAGCTGCCCTATGACATCTTCCGCGACTTCACCCCGGTGCTGCTGATCAACACCACGCCCCTGGCCATGACGGTGTATCCCGGGTTGCCGGCGAAATCGGTGAAGGAACTGATCGCCCTGGCCAAGGCCAAGCCCGGCCAGATGAACTTCGGCTCCTCGTCCCTGGGCGGCATCAACCACCTGGCGGGCGAGCTGTTCAACATGATGGCCGGCGTGAAGATGGTGCATGTGCCGTACAAGGGCAATGCCCCGGCCCTGACCGACCTGATGGGCGGGCGGCTGGACTTCGTGTTCAACGGCACCACCTCGGTGCTGTCGCAACTGCAGTCCGGCAAGCTGCGCGCACTGGCCGTGAGCACCCCGAAGCGCGCCTCGTCCCTGGCTGATGTGCCGACGCTGGATGAATCCGGACTGAAAGGCTTCGATGCCGCTGGCTGGAACGCCTGGGTGGTCCCGGCCAAGACCCCGGCCACCCTCGTGGCCAAGCTCAATGCCGACGGCAACAAGGCCCTGATGATGCCGGACATGCAGAAACGCCTGATTGCCGACGGCTCCGAAACCGCCGGCGGCACACCCGATGTGCTGGCCGCCTACCTGCGCGAGGAAGCGACCAAGTGGGCGAAGGTGATCAAGGCGGGGAATATCAGGCCGGAGTGAAGGGGGATTTTGAAAATCCCGGGGAGACATCCCCGAATCCCCTATGAATGCGCTCTGAAAAGCAGGTATTTCAGCGCATAAAATAATCAAGGAGGCTTTGCAGCATGGCCATCGACCGAATCGAAGTGTGTGTGACTGACCTGACCATACGTCTGCAACGCGAAGTATCGAGTGGCGCCTACGATACCGGGCCCTTGGGCTCGCTGCTGGGCAAGCCCGTGCTGGTGAAGATCCACGCCGACGGCGTGGTGGGCTATGGGCAGATCCGGCCCATCAGTCCCGGTCATTTCATGCCGGATACGGTCGGCAGCATGATCAGCGCCATCATCGACATCTATGCACCGCGGCTGATCGGCAAGGACATCCTGGACTTCGAGAACCTGATGACCATGTTCGACCTGGCATTGCCCGGCAACATGAATGCCCGCGCCGCCATTGACCATGCCTTGCATGACGCCGCCGGCAAGGCCCTGAATCTGCCGGTATACAAGCTGCTGGGTGGCCTGTGCCAGCCACGCATCCCCCTGGAGTGGTCGGTGGGTCTGGCCACGCCAGAGAAAATGGCGGCAGACGTCCGGCGTGCCAGGGAAGAATTTGGTATCACGGTGGCCTGCCTCAAAGCCGGTGGCAAGGGTGGCTGGGAACGCGATGTAGCCAATTTCATCGCCGTTCGGGAAGCGGTCGGACCTGATATCGCCATCGGCATGGACCCGAACGAGGGCTGGACGGTTTCGGAAACGCTGCGGGTGCTGCGCCACCTCGAGCCTCATGGCCTCGACTATCTGGAGCAGCCGGTCAAGCGCCAGAACATCGCCGGCATGGCCACCATACGCAAGGAGATGAAGGGCATCCCGCTGATGGCGGACGAAGGCATCATGACGCTGGCCGACAGCTTCGCCCTGGCCAAGGCCGAGGCGGTGGATGTGTTCTGCCTCAAGCTCTACAAGGTCGGTGGCCTGCATGCGGGAAAGAAGATTGCCGCAGTCGCCGAGGCCTCCGGTATTCAGTTGAATGTCGGGGGGCTGGCGGTGCAATCGCAACTGGAGGCCGCCGCCGGCGCGCATTTTTATGCCAGCTGTCCGGAAAGACTGATCATGCCGGCCGCCGAGTTCGTCTTCGGTGTCGGCGGCCTGGGCCCCGACCCCATCGTGCCGGAGACCGACTTTGTCGTGGTGGACGGGCATGTCACGGTGCCATCGAGGCCAGGACTGGGCATCACCGTGGACGAGAAGGCCCTCAAGCGCCACACGCTGAAGCACGAGGTTGTGCAGTGACATCGCCCCTGCCCTCATCCTCCGGTGCCACGGCCTTGTTCGGACGCTGGGCGTCCGGACTGACCTACGAGTCGATCCCACGCGAAGTACTGGACCACGCCAGGTTGTGCCTGCTCGACTGCATCGGCAGCGCCCTGTATGGATCGACACAGCAATGGGGCCGCATTGCGGCGACCACGGCAGCGGAAATGAGCAGCGGACACGCCACGCTCTGGGGGCATGCCGCCACCTCGGGCGTATCGGATGCCGCGCTGGTCAATGGCACCGCCGCGCATGGCTTCGAAATCGACGATGTGCACGTCAGCTCGCTGATGCACCCGGGCGCGGTGACCATTCCCGCCGCATTCGCACTGGCGGAGCGTGACCATGCCGACGGTCGCCGCCTGCTCACCGCCATCGTGGCAGGCTATGAAATCGGACTGCGCACCGGCATCTGTGCCGGCATTCCACACTGCATTCAGGGTTTCCATCCG
>CAIPGJ010000374.1 GCA_903864555.1 uncultured Pseudomonadota bacterium
GCAAAGCGCATCGGCTTCAAGGGTCCGAACTTCCTCCTGGTCAGCCTGTCGGATGCCGGTTTGCGTCAGACTTACGTGGAAGGCAGCCAGCTGCGCCTGTCACGACTGGGGCAGGCAGACCAGAGCGATCCCCAGGCACTGGCCCAGCTATGCGCCCAGGAGTCATCACGTCTGCAGCAGTATATGGTCAACCTGCGGATCATCGCTCGTGATGCCGCCATTCTGGATGTCATCGTCCTTGCCCCGGCAGGACAGAAGGCACATTTCGAAGAGGCTTGCCGATCAACGGCAGCGCTGAAATTTCACGTCCATGCGCTCGATGAGATTTCCGCTCCCGCAGGCCTGAAATCGCAGCCTGAAAACTCAGGATCGGAGACGTTGTTCCTCCACACGCTGGCCGCAGGCCAGCCCGCTGGTCAGTTCGCTTCCGACGAACTGCGACGCTACTACAACATCTGGCGGACAAGACTGGCCGTGATCGGGGCGGGCGTAGCCATCTGTGCGTTCAGCCTTCTGCTGTCGGCAATGAAACTGGGGGAAACCTATCTCGAGAACAGAAGTGCCGATACCGAACGTCAGAAGGAGGCTCTGGCTGTCTCCCAATATGCAAGCATTCAGGCCACCTTCCCGAAAACGCCCACCGACAGCACAAAGCTGGGACAGATCGTCAAGAACTACCAATCTCTGGTGGCGCAGGCTGCGACACCTGAACAGATACTGGTGGACATCAGTCGGGCCCTGGCTGATTTACCGCAGATCGAGCTGGAGAACATTGAGTGGGATGCCACGGGAACCGGCACTGCCGCCCAGCGCGACCTGGCTGGCAAGGCTGCGCCAGCCCCACCCCCACCCCCTACTGGCGGAGCCCCGGCGGGGGCCGCGGCCGCGGCCGGACCGAAGCAATCGGCCGCCTTGTCCGGGCGCATCAATGTGCCGCAAAGCAATGACTATCGCGCCATCACGGCAGTCGTTGACCAGTTTGTCGCGGCACTGCGCAAACAACCTGGCATCGAGGTCATATCGCGGCGCCTGCCCTTTGACATCACCGCGGAAAAAAGCCTGGCCGGTGACATCGGCACGCAGCGGGCAGCAGAGATACCCCGGTTCACCGTGGTGATCGTCCGGAGGTCTGCGACATGATGCTGCAGCAACAAGACATGAAGCTGCTGCGCTGGCCCATCATTGGCGCACTCCTGCTGATCGCCATCGGCGCCGGAGCCCTGGCTCTGTCGGAACGCCAGCTGGATGCTGCACGCAAATTGCGGGAACAATTACAGAAGCAGGGCAAGACGGCGCAGGAACGCGTTTCCAAGGCGTCCGAAGAGGAAAAGGAGATTCGCAGCCACCTGGTCTACTACGAGAGGATGGTCGCAAGCGGCATGGTCGGCCCACGCAACCGGCTGGATCTCATAGAAACCATCTCCGGCATCAAATCGCAGCGCAAGCTGCTGGATATCCGCTACAACATCGCCCCGCAGAAGCCCGTCGATTACACCGGCATCGTTGCCACCGGCTCGATGGACTTCGTGACCAGCCGCATGCAACTCGATATGATGCTTCTGCACGAGGAGGACTTGCTGAATTTTGTCAGGGATCTGCAGGCGGCCGGTCAGTCACTGGTGTCGGTCCGCCAGTGCACGCTGGTTCGTTCTGATCGTGGCATGCCGGTGGGCCTGTCAGCCGGCGTGCAGGCCAGATGCGTGATTGATCTTATCACTTTGATACAGGGTAGCCCGTCAGGATGAAACAGACAGGGCAATTGTTATCAAGCCGTCAAGCAGCACTCTCATGCCTGCTCGCCTTGCTGCTGCTTGCGGGCGGCCCGCTGGGCACCGGTGCTGCACAGGCCCAGGAGCAGCAGGGGCTTGGCAGGCTGTTTTTCTCTCCCCAGCAGCGTCAGGAACTGGACCGGCGCAGGGCCAGCAATGCCCAGGCCGCCACCGTCACGGTCACCGATTTCGTCACCATCAATGGCAGGGTCTCCCGGTCCAGCGGCAAGAGCACCACCTGGATCAACGGCGAACCGCAGGAGGACACCTATCGCGGCGCCGATGCATCCCGGGTCAGGATACCCAAGGGTGAAGATGCCGGCGAGGTCTCCCTGCGGGTCGGAGAAACCCATGACCGCGTCAAGGGCGAAACCCGCAGCGGCCTGGGCGAGGGAAGCATCACGGTCCGCCGCAACACCCGCTGAACCATGACCCGCAAGCCCGGCAACTGTCGCCCTCCCCGCCGCCAACGCGGCTTTGCGATGATCGCCATGATCACGCTGGTCACCATGGTCAGCGCCTACCTGCTGTCCACTGCCCTCAGCCGCACCACCGCGGAAGTGCGCCTGGAATCGGACACCCGCTCACGCGAAGCCATGAAGGAAGCCAAGGCTGCCCTGATTGCCTATGCCGCCTCGCGGGCGTGGCAGGCCACCAGTGCCAACGATCAGCCGGGTGCCCTGCCCTGCCCCGCCACCAGCGAGAATGGCTCCGATCCTGGCAGTTGCACCACCGAAACGACCAGAGTGGGTTTCCTGCCGTGGAGAACCATCGGCAGCAGCGAACTGCGTGATGGCAGTGGCAACCTGCTCTGGTACGCCCTGTCTGCCAATTTCCGCAAACTGGCCGGTACCACCATCATCAACAGCGACACCGTAGGCACCCTGACCATTACCGGCAACAGCCCTGCAACCAATGTGGTTGCCGTCATCATTGCCCCCGGCAGCGCCCTGAATGGCCAGAACCGTGCCACTGCAACCATCGTCAATTTTCTTGAAGGCAGCAATGCCAGCACCTCGGATTCGGATACTTTTGCCACGGGCCAGGCGACCGACACGTTCAATGACCAGATCATGATCGTCACCCAGGCGGATCTGATGGCCGTGGTGGAACCGGCGGTGGCCGCCCGCATCGAGTCCAGCATCAAGCCCTACATCACCAGTTATGCCAGCCAATGGTCGGCCTATCCCTACCCCGTCGCCTTCCCGCAGAATGCTGCGGCCCAGAGTGCCTACAGCGGTGATACCACCCTGACCACCGGCATGCTGCCAATCACCGACTCGCTCACCTACCCGTGGACGGCCAGCTCCGGAGCGGTAACCCTGACTGGCGGTACTGCCGGCAGCATCACCGGGGTCACCTGCGTTTCCGGTACGGTGAGCTGGGTAGTGGGCAATGGATGGCGCTGCGACTTCACGATACGATCCAGGGATAGTGGTTCCAGCAGCGCCGGCTGGGCCCCGTGCACAGCGCGGCATTGCATGTACTTCCCTGCGTTCACGGTAACCGGCCGCATCAGCTCCAATGCGGCCCGCAGCTTTGTAAAACTCCCTGACGCCACCACCGGGGTCACGGTCACCTCCTCCGGCGGCGCGGCCCGCGCCGTGACTGGCCAGACCATCAGCGGGGCCTTTTCCGGCGCCAACCTGGCCACCGTCAGCTTCCAGGCCACCCACTCCTACACCCGCTCCAGCAGCGGCTCATTTACGCGTGTCCTGCGGGTGTTCATTCCAGACGTGACGGTCAGCCCCATCAGCAGCGCCAGCGACACCGATGCCGGCTGGTTCATCAAGCAGCAGTGGTACCGGCAGACCTACTATGCGGTCAGTCCCGGGTTCAAACCCGTGGGCGGAAGCGCCTGCACCGCAGGCAGCACCTGCCTGACTGTCAACGGACTGCCATCCACCTATGCGACCTCGAATGACAAGCGGGCCATCCTGGTATTTGCCGGGCGCAAATTGAGCAGCACCATGACCCGGCCTTCGTCCACCCTGGGCGACTATCTCGAGGGGCAGAACGCCACGCCGGCGGACAACCTCTTCCAGCACTTTTCCACGACCACGTCCACCAGCGGCGGCACCTCCTCGTCGGTCAATGATCGCGTCATCGTCCTTGGCCCCTGAGCACCCATGACTCCGGTGAAATTTGCCCCCCCCAGAAGGCCAGCTCGCGGCTTCACGCTGGCCGAGCTGGCGATTGCCTTTTTCATCATCGGGCTGCTGCTGGCCAGCGCCTTCATGCCGCTCGCTTCGCAGGTCGAAGGACGGAATATCGCCGATACCAAGCGCGTCATGGAGCAGATGCGTGACGCCATCTTCGGATTCGCACAAACCAACGGCCGCCTCCCCTGCCCGGCACGCGGTGCAACCGCCGCTGGCACTACCGACAACAGCTACGGGCAGGTATTTGGCGCCGGTGTGGAACAGTACGATACAACCAACCTGCGCTGCTACACCGCGCTCGGCGTGGTGCCCTGGGCCACGCTGGGCGTCCCCGAAACCGACACGTGGGGGAGACGCATTTCCTACCGGGTCGCGCCGGCATTTGCAGATGACATCTCGAGGACGACCTGGCAGTCACGCTCAACTGACCCTACCGGCGCTCAGAGCCTGACCTCCCCCACCAGTCCTGCCAACCAATCTCCCACCTGTCCGTCATCCGGTGCCAGTGCCGCCCCGACCCCCACGCCAACCCTATCCTCGTTTGCGCTATGCACCTTGGGCGACATGGCAGTGCTGACGCGAAGCATCACCGACCACTCCGTCGTCACGGCGCTGGGCACCGGATTGCCGGCCGTACTCATTTCCCACGGCAAGAACGGCAATGGCGCCTGGCAGCCTACGGGCGTCGCTCTGGCTGCAGCAGCAGCCAGCACCGACGAGCTCGCCAATTCCAGCGGCACAACTACCGCAACCCCGCCCAGCGGATATTCGAGCTACGCCTTCTACAACCGGACACAGTCTCCATCCGCCTCCGCTTGCAGTGACACTGCCGGCACCAGTTTCTGCGAGTTCGATGACATCGTCGTAATGATTTCCGCCCCGACCCTGGTTTCACGCATGGTCAGCGCCGGCCGCTTGCCTTAGCAAAGTGTGGATCAAGCCCCACTCATGAGAATTAGTGTGAAATGCTTCCATCTAAAGTGGGGGATTTTCAAGGGGGCCGTGCCCCCCATTTGATGAGTGCTCCCCTGAAGCTGCTGCATTACATGACGCCCCGATGGCGCCTGTCGTAGAATCCGCCTGCTGCTCGTGCCCATCCCTTTCGAAAGTAAAAGGCGGTTGAACCGCTTATGACAAGCGCATCCAACTTCATCAGCCGCCTACGCAGCGCCGGCATCGAGCCCGACGATCCGGAAGAGCTGAAAATCCGCAAGACCGTGCTGGTCTTTGCCATGGGCCTGATGACCGCCGCGCCCATGTTCTGGCTCTCCCTGTACTGGGCCATGGGACTGCAGCTTTCTGCCACCCTGCCGCTGGGATACCAGATCGTTTCTGTTACCACGCTGCTGATCTATGCCTGGAACGGACGTTACAACCAGTTCTGCATCTCGCAACTGCTGCTGTTCCTGTTCTTCCCGGTGGCGGCACAACTGTCGATAGGCAATTTCATTTCTGCCAGCGGCGTGGTCCTCTGGGGGATTCTGGCACCAGTCGTCGCCGTCATGGCCCTGGGCGGCCGGCAATCCATCCCCTGGTTCGTCGCCTTCATCACCATGCTGGCCATGTGCGGCTATCTCGACTTTGAAC
>CAIPGJ010000375.1 GCA_903864555.1 uncultured Pseudomonadota bacterium
CCCGTCTCCATCTGCGCCACATTGATGCGGTCCATCCAGGACTGTGTCGGATGCAGCGGTGAATGCATGGGGTCCTGCTCCAGCATGAACTCGATGGTGCGCGTCAGCGGAAACCCCGAGGCATCCGCAGGCCGCAGGCCGGTCTTGAGCGGCGCATGGCTTTTCTCGGCGGAATCCTTGGCGAGGTAGATGGGGCAGTTGACCAGCACCACCTTGCCCACGCGTGAGGGCATGGATGCGGCCATCTCCACGCACAGCGCAGCCCCGGTCGCCTCTCCCAGTACATGCGCCTTTGCCAGACCCAGCCCGTCCATCAGCTCGAACATCCACTTCGAGTAGTCCTCGATGGTCGGCTGGAAGTCGATGTGGTCGGACATGCCGTAGCTGGGATAGTCGACGGCAATCGCCCGGTAGCGTGGACACAACACCGACATCAGCTCGAGGTAGACCGCCGAGGACTGCTGGTTGATGTGGAACATGAGGATGGCTTCGCCCTGCCCCGCTGAACGGTAGTGCAGATAGCCGGCTGAAGTCTTCACCAGCCCGCGCTCGACCTTGAAGCCGGCAATGTCGATCATTTGCGTGCCTCGGGATTGAGCAGGTTGATCGGCTCACCCTTGGCATAGGCGAGCAGATGCTCGATGGCGGCGCTGTAAAGCACCTCGTAGGACTCGCGCACCACGTACCCCAGGTGCGGCGTGCACAGGACATTGTCCATGCCGATCAGCGGATGTGCTGCGCCCAGCACCGGTTCATCCTCGAACACGTCGACTGCGGCGAAACCCGGCCTGCCGCTCTTCAGCGCCGCCTCCAGGGCGCCTGTGGCGATGATGGGGGCGCGACTGGTATTGACGATGAGCGCCGAAGGCTTCATGGCGGCCAGGTCCTGGGCCGTGACGATGCCTTTGGTGCCGGCATTCAGCGGCAGATGCAGCGACAGCACATCGGCAGCGGCAAAGAAGGCCTCGCGGCTTGGCGCCACCTCGTAGCCGGCTTCGCGCGCCCGCTGCAATGACGCCTCGCGCCCCCAGCAGATCACCTTCATGCCGAAGGCGCGCCCCACCGCGGCGACACGGCTGCCGATGTTGCCGTAGGCGTAGACCCCCAGCGTCTTGCCATGCAGCATGGTGCCGGTGGTGGATTGCCAGTGGCCCTGCTTCAGCCGGGCGACCTCATGCGGGATATGGCGCAGCGAGCCGATGATCAGGCCCCAGGTCAGCTCTGCCGTGCCCGAGGGCGAGCCGCCGCCACCGGCCGAGATCAGGATGCCCTGTGCGGTGCAGGCGGCCATGTCGACATGACTGGCGTTGCGCCCGGTCTGGCAGATCAGCTTCAGCCCGGGGAGTCGCTCGATGCTTGCCTTGGTGAAGGCCGAACGCTGCTGCGTGAGCACCACCGCTTCGGCATCGCGCAGGCGTTCGGCCAGGCGTACCGGATCTTTCTCCGTGTCGCGGAACACCATCACGTCATGACCGGCGAGGCGCCCGTAAGTGGAGGCCTGGCGAAAGGCGTCCTGATAATCATCAATGACTGCAATCTTCATGCTGGTGCTCCCTGTGCAGGGCCGGGTCGCAGGAATCGGCCTGTTGTGGATATATGGCTGGAGGAATGCTGGATGCGCGACTGCGCAGTTTCCCACAATCCACAGCCGCGCTGCGCCGGGCCGTGCCTGCGCCGGTATAATGCGCCGCTCACGCCGTGCGCACCCTGATCCAAGGGTCCGGCCATGCACCGCACTCAGCAGAGGATACCCATCATGCCCTCATTCGACATCATCTCGGAAGTCAACAAGGTCGAACTGAAGAATGCCGTCGAGCAGAGCAACAAGGAAATCTCCACACGCTTTGACTTCAAGAACTCCGACTCGCGCATCGAGCAAAAGGAGCTGGAGCTGACGGTCTACGCCGATGACAACTTCAAGATGAAGCAGGTCATGGAAGTCCTGCACATCAAGATGGCCAAGCGCAATGTCGACGTGCGCTCCCTGAATCCCCAGGACCCGGAGAAGATCAGCGGCGACAAGCTCAAGCAACTGGTGAAGGTGCGCGAGGGCATAGAGCAGGAAACCGCCAAGAAGATCGTCAAGCTGGTCAAGGACTCGAAGATGAAGGTGCAGGCCAGCATCCAGGGCAATGCCGTGCGCATCTCCGGCGCCAAGAAGGACGACCTGCAGGACGCCATCAACCTGGTGCGCAAGTCCGTCACCGACATCCCGGTGCAGTTCAACAACTTCCGGGACTAAGAATACGGCTGATAACATTACGGCCGCATCTGTAATGATAGCGAGGCTACTGGCTCTAATCTGATAATTATCAGATTATGTCTTGAGACCCTGGATCCAGCGCTGGTACAGGCCCTCGGCCACCCCATGGAGGACGTCGCACCTGTGTTCCATATCGGCCTGCATCTCGGCAGGTGTCTGCATCGATCCACCGGAGACCCGCTCCGTCGGTTCCCCCGCCCTTTCCTTGTCCCAGTCCCGGCACCAGGTCCGGACCATCTCCGGCGTGATCTCGACATGGCACTGCATGCCCAGGTGCCGGCCCATGACGAACATCTGATTGACGCAATGGGCATTGCCGGCGATGCGC
>CAIPGJ010000376.1 GCA_903864555.1 uncultured Pseudomonadota bacterium
CTCTGGCGAATCGCAGAACCCCCGTGAAGCTACTCCCGCCAAACCCCGGCGGTCAATGGCAGTTCATTCAACTCAGCCCTCGCCTCCCGCCACGTCGGATAATGCCGGTCCAGCAGCGCGATGAAGCGTTCGCTGTGGCGTGGTTCGATGAGGTGGATCATCTCGTGCACCACCACGTATTCGAGCAGGTCCTTGGGTTTCTTGACCAGTTCGGTGTTCAGGCGGATGTTGCCAGCCCAGTGGTTGCAACTACCCCACTTGGTCTTCATGCGCTGCAGGTAATAGCCGGCCACCTTGATGTGCAGTCTGGCTTCCCACTTGCGGATGATGGGCGGCACGGCCGCGTGCAGCAGCCCCTTGTGCCATTCGTGGATGACGGCTGCGCGCCTGTCCTGGCTGCTGCCCGGTCGCACATGCAGATGGATGCGCCGGTGATCCAGCACCACGCCGGGCTTCTCGTCGCGTTCAACCACGGACATCAGATAGCGCCGTCCCCACAGGTCATGGCTTTCCCGCTCCACGAATCGGCGCGGTGCCTCGCGCGCCTGCGCACGCATGCGTGCCTGCTGCGCGCGTATCCAGACGAGACGCGAGATGGCGTAGGCGCGCGCCACGTCGAGCCGGGTGCCGGTGGGCGCCACCAGCGTCACCCGGCCGTTCGGCGGGTGCACGGACAGGTGGACGTTTTTCACCGCCTTGCGCGTCAGCGCAATGGCGATGTCGCCCAGGGTGATGGTCACTGCGCTCACATCAGCCCCATCAGTACCCCGGCTGGTTCTTCACCAGCTCGAACAGCCGGAGGGTGGCCTCGGGGTCCTTGTCCAGCAGGAGGTACAGCAGGTTCTGCACGGTGCGTTCCTTGGTCTGGTCGCCCTTCCAGCCAGCGGGGGCCTGCTCGCGAATGGCTGCGTCGATCTTCAGTGCGAGCGTCAGCAGGTCGTTACCCACCGTGCCAGGAGTACCGTCCGGCTGCCTGGCCACCAACCGGGTTGCCGTCCCGCTCAGGATGCCGGGCAGATTGTTATAGAGGACCGTCGCTTCCCGGTTGCCATGCAGTTCCGCCGGCACGCCGTCTGTCGGCTGCTTGCCAGCCAGCTTCTTCACCAGTTCCTCGGCCTTGCGCAGGAAGGCCTCGTAGGCCGCTGCGTCCTCGCGGCTCTGCCTGATCAGGTCATCCAGCAGCTGGGACATCTGCCCGTAAAAGCGCGGGTCGGTGAGCTGGTCACGGATGATGGTCTTGCGCACATTGTTGATGATGGCCTCGGCCACCGCATTGTTGGACAGCTTGCCCTTCTCGTTCAGCTTGCGGGCGATGGCGTCGTGGATGCCGGTCTTGATGATCAGGTCGGTCAGCGGCAGCTTGTCGATTTCACCCAGCGGGTCGGCCGGGTCGGCCTGGATGTAGGTGTTGATGAGGTGGCGCATGTCCGCCTCGAAGGGCTTGATGTCCAGTTCCTCGCCCGAATGCTTCTTGATGGCGGCACGGGTGTCGCTGAAGAAGGTGGCTTCCTTCTGCAACGCGGCGGCCTCCGCGTCCGAATAGCCAGCCTCGGCCAGGTCCTGCGCCAGTTCGGCGAAGGCGCGCACAAAGCTGGCAGTCGCCTTGTAGAAAGTCACCCGCAGCGGTTCGGTGGCATTCAGCGCCGTCGGGTCGGCGGTGGTATTGCCACAGAAATAACGCAGGTACTGCTCCACCTCGCGTGGCGGCGGCACCGGCTCGCACAGGTAACGCAGCGCCTCGCGGGCGGCGTCCAGCGCCTTTCGGCCTTCCTCCAGCCAGTTCTTCAGCGTCACATTGCCATCGCGGCCGCCTTCATCCGTGTCGAGTTCGTCGGAGCTGTACACGGCAATGGCCTCCTGCACCTTGCCGAACAATTCCTTGAAATCGACGATGTGGCCGTAGTCCTTGTCCTCGCCATCCAGCCGGTTGGTGCGGCAGATGGCCTGGAACAGGTTGTGGTCGCGCAGCTCATTGTCCAGGTAGATGTAAGTGCAGCTGGGCGCATCAAACCCGGTCAGCAGCTTGCTCACGACGATCAGCAGCTTGAGGTTAGCGGGCTCCTTGATGAAGCGCTCCTTCACCTGCGCCTCGTACCTGGCCGTGCTCAAGCCGTTCTTCAGCACATGCAGGGTGTAGGTGTCGAATTTGTAGCGTTCGTCGCTGTCTTTGGGTTCGCGGGAGATGGCGTTGTGGTTGGGCTCGTAGGACGTGATGATGCCGACGTAGGGCGCAAAGATGGTGTTCTGGAACAGCCGGTAGTAATGACAGGCGTCGTAGATGGATGCCGCCACCAGGATGGCCGTGCCGCGGTCGTTGTTCAGGCGCGGCCGGCAGCCGAAGTCCTCGATGATGCTGTGAATGATGCGCTGCTTGCGCTCGCCTGAACTCATCAGGTCTTCCATGGTGGCCCAGCGCTTGCGCAG
>CAIPGJ010000377.1 GCA_903864555.1 uncultured Pseudomonadota bacterium
ATCAACCTGATTGGCAATGCCATTGACGCCATGGCCGGTCAGCCGGTGCGGAACCTCGGAATCGTGGCCGATCTGTCGGTGGACGGACCGCATGCCGGAAAGATCCGCATAGAGGTGCGGGACAGCGGCTCCGGAGTCAGGGAAGAACTCCGGGGCAGAATATTCGAGCCGTATTTCACGACCAGGGCAGGCGGTCTGGGAATGGGGCTGTCAATCTCAAAATCGATCGTAGAGGCTCATGGAGAATCAATTGGTTTCAGCCCCCGCCCGGAAGGGGGGGCAGCGTTCTGGTTCACGCTCGGCAGCGGAGACGAACAGCATGCCTGACATTCTGCAGCGTTCCAGTTCGGTCATCCTGGTGGATGACAGCGCTGGTGTCTGTGAGGCGGTCAGCCTGCTGCTCAAGACCGTGAACCTGGATACCCGCGTGTATTCCAACCCGACGCTGTTCATGGAAGCGAGCATTAACGATTCAGGCTGCATCCTGCTTGATGTGCGCATGCCGGAGATGAGCGGGCTGGAGGTGTTCCGCCAGTTGCGCGAGCGTGGCGTGGAAATTCCGGTGATCTTCATGACCGGCCATGGCGATGTCGCCATGGCGGTCCGGGTGATGCGTTCCGGCGCCTTCGATTTTCTCGAAAAACCCGTGGATGACCAGGTGCTCATCGATAGCGTGCTCGAGGCGTTGTCAGTCGACGCCGAGCGGCGTGAGCGCGTGCAGCGCAAACTGGCCTCACGTTCCTTGCTCGACCGCCTGACCCCGCGCGAGCTGGAGATTGCCCACCTGCTGGTGGAAGGGGCATCGACGCGCGGCATCGCCGAGAGGCTGGCGCTGAGCGTGCGCACCATTGAGGGTTATCGCAGCCGCCTCATGATCAAGCTGGAGATCACCTCGCTGACGCGCCTGGTGGAAATGCTGCAAGTCTGAGCCACCGGCGGTAGAGATCACTGCGTATTGATGCGAGAGTGTGCGGGGCTCTTGCGCAAGCGATGCGTGGGAGCCCGCGGCCTTCTGGATACGGGCAGGCGGAAACGGGCCGCAATATCAAGGTTCCGGGCCGGCGGAATGCAGGGAGTGTTCCCGCCTCAGGAAAGGCGCATCTGGCGGAAAGGCAGATTCAGGGTGAACAGGCTGCCGCCCTGGGGCCCCGGCGCATAGCTGAGCGAACCGTTCAGCGCCTCCATGATGGAGCGGCTGATGGTCAGGCCCAGGCCCATGCCTTCGCTCTTGGTGGTGAAGCGGGTGTCGAAGATCTGCTCGGCGTGTTTCGGGTCGATGCCGTGGCCGGTGTCGAGAAACTCGATGGCAACGTTGCCCTGGCTGTCGGCATGCACTCGCACCCTGATGCACTTTTCCACCGAGTCGGCGAGGGCGTCAATGGCGTTGTGCAGCAGGTTCAGGCAGACCTGCGTCAGCAGTACGGTGTCTGCCCATACGAATGGCAGCGAAGGGGTGATCTCCAGTTGCAGGTCTATGCCCGCGGCACGAATGCGGAAATCTACCAGCGTCATGGCGTTGCGCAGCAGCGGTTCGACCGCGGTGCGCACGATGTGTGGCGTTCGTGAAGTGGTGAGCCGGCGCAGCCCCTTGACGATGTCGGCGGCGAGCAGGGCATGGCTGGCCGTGGAGCGCATGGCGTCACTGACCTTGCCGATGTCCGGATCATCCATCTCCAGCAGGCGCACGCAGGCCTGGCTGTAGGTGGTGATCGCCGAGAGCGGCTGGTTCAGCTCGTGCGCAAGGCCGGTGAGCATCTGCTCCATCAGGTTGGCACGCATGTTTTCGGACAGCTTGTCGCGCAGTTCCGATATCTGCATCTGGATGCGCCGCTGTTCGGTGACGTCGCGGTCGATGCCGCGCAGTCCGGCGAACCGGCCCCGTTCGTCCACCACCAGCGAGGCAGAGCTCTCAAAGGTGCGCAGGGTGCCATCGGCCCGCAGCAGCTGACGTTCGTGGCTGTTGTAGGCCCGCGGAGATGTGGCAGGAAACGGAAATACCGGATCGGCCCTGCCTTCGCGTCCCAGCACCGCCAGCGAGTTCATGCGCCTGCCAATCAGTTCCTCCGGGGCGAGGCCCAGAAGCACATGGGTGTTCGGGCTTGCATAGGTGAAGCGGTAGTGGCGGTCGACTTCCCATATCCAGTCGCTGCTGGACTCCACCAGGTCGCGAAAGCGCTGGTTGCTCTGATGGACCTCGGTGCCGCGCATGCGGGCCAATGCCTCTGCCCTGACCAGACCATGCTGGGTGCGCCTTACGACGAGGAAGGACAATGCCGCGATGGAGGCGCTGCCAAGCAGCACCAGCCATGGCAGGTAGGCATTGATGCCCCGCGCTTTCACTCGTTCGCTTTTCACAGTGATGTTGAGCTGTGCACCACCGAACAGGAATTCCCGCTGCGTTGCTGGATTGTCCGGGGGCTGTCGTGCACCGGCTTTCCCTGGCTGAATGGGTTCTGTCGAGTAAAGCGGAGTCGGTGCGGCTTGCCGGGCAGGGCCTTGGGGTAGTTTCTGGACAAGGGCAATGGTGACGGCGAGGCGACCTGAAGGTTCCGTTGTCAGGACCGGATCGATGATTTGCTTGAGATTCACGCCCATCAGCAGGAATCCCAGGGCATCTCCATCCGGGTGGGCAGACAGTGGATTCCGCACCCGTGCCAGCAGTACCGGAGGCTGGAGCGACGTTGCAGGATCTGCACTTTGTGACGTGATCAGAACCATGCCTTGCGAGGATTCGGCCACCTGCATGCATTCCATCATCACCGGGTCCAGCGCGAAATCGGTTCCGGCCACCGGATGTTGTGCGGAGGTGCTTACGCTGCTTTCCAGGAGATAGTGATTGCCTGTCCCTCTGGCCTGCAGGCGCATCGATCCTATGCTGTTCTCATCTGTGGTGAGGCGCGACCGCATGGCGCGCTCGTATGCAGGCAGACCGGCGTGTGGAATCTTGCGCACAAAGGACAGGAACGTTGCTGCGCCATACTGCCTGCTCAGGATGTCGCCCAGCATGAAGCCGCGGATGCCTTCGAGGGAGTTGATGGCCGAAGGCGCGATCAGGTTTCCGGCTACCCGCAGCAGGGACTCGTACTCGGCAAACGATTCGACGATGCGGGTGGTGACCCGAAAGGCTGCGGCGTCGGTCTGCAGGCGCGCCTCCCGATCGGCTACATCCCATGCAATTCGGGTGCTGAGCAGGGTGAAGGCGATGCCGATGAACAGCACCCAAGCCGGTGCCCGTGCGGAGTCCAGTGCATTTCCCAGGCGCCGTTGCAGTGCCGCGACCCAGTATTTCAGGGGGGCATCCGTGAGTGAGACGTTTTTCACGTTCGCAAACGCTCAGTCGGGTTACTTGGGGTAATTCGCATTGGTTTATTCAAGAACCCGTGATGATCCAGAATGGCCTGTCGGTGAGCGGTCTCGTTCCAGCATTGATGCGACGCCGGCACGGGTGGTGGTCAGGGGATTGCTCCGGCCGGAAAACAGTCACTGAATCAGAATTGCCGGAGCTGCACGCTGATTTTATCCGCGCTTCATGCCGTTCCGTACCGGGTTGGCGGATCGTCGCAGGCGCCCGACGGGTTGTCATTGTCGATGGATGGGCTTTCCACAGACGGGATGCGTCGCGTTGATGGCAACGTCCAATGTGACGACGAGTACAGGCTTGGCAGCAGGGCGCCGGGTATTGCCATTGGCTAAACTGCGAGTGTCGGTGTCGCGGATGCTGCGCCCCGCATTGTTGCTGGTGGCCGGGTTGCATGCAGTGGAAGCCGGGGCCCATGACGCAATGGTGATCGGGGTGCTCAGTCGGGACTCCCGATCCTACAGTGAAGCCGTTCGTGGCGTGAACGAAGTCCTGGCCAGGTTCCCCGGCGCAGCGCCGCGCATCGCGAGTCTCGATGAAGGTGCCACCATGGTGGCGGCGGGAACCATTCCGGCCTCTGGAGGCACCGTGATTGCCTTCGGACAGCGTGCCAGCGAATTGTTCCCGATAACGAACTATCCGTCGCAGATTGCCTGCATGATACGGGAGGTTTCCGACCAGTCAGGGGTGTTGCTGCAGCATGCGGCTGAGGCACGCCTGCTGCGCATGCGCCGGTTGCTGCCCGGGGCATTGACGATGGGCATGCTGGTGGCGTAGGGGGAACCGCTCAGCGCCGAAGTCCGTGACTTCCAGGCGGCGGCACGCCACGCCGGGCTGGGCATAGTCGTGCATGCCGTCAATTTGCGGCGGCCGCTGCGGCTGCGGCTGCAACTCGATCCTCTGGCTGATCGCATCGACGTGCTGATCGCAACCTATGACCTGCGCATCCACTCTGCCGAGAATGCCCAGCCGATACTGCTTTTCTCCTGGCGCAACCGCATTCCGGTGATTGGCGTGTCTGAAGCCTGGTCGCGTGCCGGCGCCCTGATGTCCTTTGACTGGGACTATGCCGATATCGGCCGCCGGTGTGGCGAGCTGGCCCTGCGCCTTCCTGAGGGGCGGGGGTTCGAGCGGCCAGTGGTGGAGTCGCCCCGTCGCCTGGTGCATTCGCTCAATCTGGAGGCGGCGCGCCACTTCCTCATTAATATTCCTGCCGATGTGTTGCAGGGCGCCCGCAACCGCTACAACTGAGGCGCCTGCCGGCTTCGGCCGGCCCGGGAGCCGTGCCTGCCACGCAAAATGCCGACCATCATCAGGGGAAAGCCCCCGCAGTCTGGCAAAATACGACCTCTGTGCAATTCGGGTGTGCGAAGACGGCGTGAGAATCCTGGTAAGCAATGACGACGGCTACTTTTCCCCGGGCATAGCCGCCCTGGCCCGGGCCCTGTCACGGCTGGGCACTGTCACGGTGGTGGCACCCGAGCGCGACCGCAGTGCCTCGTCCAATTCGCTGACCCTGGACCGGCCCTTGACCGTGCGCAAGTCCGCCGACGGCTTCCTGTTTGTCAACGGCACCCCCACCGATTGCGTCCACCTAGCGGTCACCGGGCTGCTGGATGAGTTGCCCGACATCATCGTCTCCGGCATCAACCACGGCGCCAACATGGGCGACGACACCATTTATTCAGGCACGGTGGCAGCCGCCACCGAGGGTTATCTGCTGGGCATTCCATCCATGGCCGTGTCGCTGGTGGGCAAGTCGCTGCGCCATTTCGACTGCGCCGGCCGCGTTGCCTGTGACATCGCAGAACGCTTCGGCAGCCGTCCCTTTCGCGTGCCGGTGCTGCTCAACGTCAATGTTCCCGACGTCGATTTCTCGGAGCTGAAGGGCATCGAAACAACCCGCCTGGGCAAGCGCCACAAGGCCGAACCGGTGATCAAGGCCACCAATCCGCGGGGCGAGCCGGTGTACTGGGTGGGCGCGGCTGGACAAGCCGCCGATGCCGGCCCCGGCACGGATTTCCATGCGGTTGCCGAGGGGCATGTCTCGGTCACCCCCTTGCGCGTCGACCTCACCCATGTCGAGCAGATCGACGCAGTGAGGCAGTGGCTGCAGCAATGATGGTATCGCGGGCACACGGCATCGGTTTCACCTCGCAGCGCACGCGTGATCGCATGATCGCGCGCCTGCGCCAGCAGGGGGTGCGCGACGAAGTGGTCCTCGCCGCCATGGGGGCGGTGCCCCGCCACCTGTTTGTCGATGAGGCGCTGGCCAGCCGTGCCTATGAGGACACGGCCCTGCCCATCGGCTTCGAGCAGACCATCTCGCAACCCTATGTCATTGCCCTGATGATTTCGGCCCTGCGTGCCGGCCGTGAAGCCGGGCTGGGCAAGGTGCTGGAGATCGGCACCGGCTGTGGCTATCAGGCGGCGCTGCTGTCGCGACTGGCCAAGGATGTTTTTTCGGTGGAGCGCATCGGCGGTCTGCTGGAGAAGGCGCGCGCCAACCTGCGTCCGCTGCGCATCCCCAACCTGCGCCTGGTGCACGCTGATGGCTCCAATGGCCTGCTGGCTGCGGCACCCTTCGACTCCATCATCAGCGCCGCTGCGGCGCAGATGCTGCCGCCGGCCCTGAAAGAACAGTTGGCCGTCGGCGGCCGGCTGATCGCCCCGGTGCATGTCAGCGCTGGCGGGAGCGAACAGGCCTTGTGCCTGGTTGAACGCACCGCCACCGGATTTACCGAGCAGTGGATGGATGCCGTGCGCTTCGTTCCCCTGAGGGCGGGCAAGCTGTGATCCCGGCGGGGAGGGGGGCTGCGCTGCCGTCCGCCCTGGCGGTACTGCTCATCCTGCTGGCAGCCGGCTGTGCCAGCCCCGGACCGGCCCCCGTCATCGACCGGATGCCGGGTGGCGCGCCTGCCGCGCCTGTAGCCGCCAAGCCTGCCCCGCCCGCCAAGCCTGCTCCCGCAGTCCGGGCTGTCGACACGCTCTCGGAAACCTACACCGTGAAGCGTGGCGACACGCTGTACAGCATCGCCCTGGATCACGGGCAGGACTATCGTGAACTGGCGCAGTGGAACAATCTCGACAATCCCAATGTGATCCGTTCCGGCCAGGTATTGCGCGTGCGTCCGCCCAACGAGTCGGCCGGCGGTGTGCAGGTGAATTCCGTGACTGCGGCCGGTCCGGCGGAATCGCGCCCGCTCACGATGCCGACGACGCCGCCGACGACGCCGCCGTCGCCGCCGTCGCCCAAGCCGCAGGCTGCGCCCAGTGGCTTGAAGACCGAACCCCGTGCGGTGAGAATGCCTTACAGCGAGGAAAACCTCGCCTTGCTGTCGCGTGACCCCAAAGCCGCTGCGCCTGCTGCTGTTCCTGCGCCTGCACCGGCGAAGCCCGAGGTGACACTCAAGCCCGAGTCAACATTGAAGCCGGCGCCCGAGGCCAAGCCGGCTGCCGAGTCGCTCAAGCCTGCAGCGCAGCCGCCGGCCAGGGCGGAGGCCAATGATGAAGACAGCCTGGACTGGGGCTGGCCCACGGCCGGCCGCGTGCTCGCAGGATTCTCCGAAGCCAGCAACAAGGGGCTGGACATCTCCGGCAAGACCGGCCAGCCGGTTGTCGCCAGTGCCTCGGGCACCGTGATCTATGTCGGCAGCGGCATCCGCGGCTATGGCAAGCTGCTGGTGATACGCCACAGCAAGGCCTACTCCACCGTCTATGCCCACAACGACAGCATCCTGGTGAAGGAAGGCCAGCGGGTGATCAAGGGACAGAAGGTGGCCGAGATGGGCAACAGCGACGCCGACCAGGTGAAGCTGCATTTCGAAGTCCGCCGCCTCGGCAAGCCGGTGGACCCGGCGAAATACCTGCCCGAGCGCTGAGCGGCACGTTCAGGAATGCGTTAAAGGGCCTGGGCTATTCAGGATTTTCTCTGTCCACTGATCGCTCCGGCAATGCCCTTGCCCGCACCAGGGAAATGGCGGTTGCCAGAGCGCACCGATGCCGTCGATGCGCGACGCAGTGATTACAATCTGGGGTCTTTTCGTACCGGAGCATTGCGTGCACCTGATTCCGCCCAAGTCCACCGTTCTGTCCCTTAGAACCTGTTTCATAATGAGCCACGAGTACGTTGCTGCCAAAACGGGAAGCCTGCTAGGCGCG
>CAIPGJ010000378.1 GCA_903864555.1 uncultured Pseudomonadota bacterium
GGCTGAACTGCGGCGTCCATCCAGCAGCGTCAATCTTGTGGTTTCAATCGCCTGCGGCGATGCCATCCCGCCGCGGATCGGCGCCGCCCTGCAGCACCCGCCGGCCGCCGCGTTGAATGATGCTGATGACATGCAGGCCGCTGGTTTCCTCGCCGACGCTGACCGCATGGCCGCGCTGGCGCAGTGCCGCGGCCAGTGAAGCGGCCTGCGGGCCGGCTTCAAGTTCGGTGTTGCGATTGCGGCTGCCCAGATTGGGTGCATTCACGGCAGCCTGCGGATCCTGTTTCCAGTCGATGAGGTGCAGCAGCGTGCGCGCCACGTAGTTGATGATCATGCTGCCCCCGGGTGAGCCCAGCACGTGGCGCAATTGTCCCGAGGCATCGAACACCAGCGTGGGGGACATGGAACTGCGCGGTCGCTTGCCGGGTTCAACGCGATTGGCCGCCGGCTGACCATCCTGCCCGTCCTGCATGGGCTGCAGCGAGAAATCGGTAAGCTGGTTGTTCAGCAGCATGCCGCGCACCATGATGCGGCTGCCGAAGGCCGATTCGATGGAGGCGGTCAGGGCCACGGCGTTGCCGTCGCGGTCCACCACCGAGAGATGGCTGGTGGCGGGCAGCGGCTCGGTGTGGTCCTCGCCAAAGGAGGCCGTGGTGGCTGGCTGGCCCGGCTGCGCGAGGCCCATGCTGTGCTCCATGCGGATCAGCGCGCCGCGCCGCGCCAGGTAGGCCGGCTCCAGCAGTTCAAGCAGGGGCAGGTTGACGAAGTCCGGATCGGCGAGGTAGCGGTCGCGGTCGGCATAGGCCAGTCGCCCGGCCTCGGTGAACAGATGGGCCGCATCGATCGAATCGGGCTTCATGCGCGCCAGCGGAAAACGCTCCAGCATGCCCAGCATCATGCCGATGGTGGCCGCGCCGGAGGAGGGCGGCGGCATGCCGCAGATGCGCTGGGTGCGATAGACGGTGCACAGCACTTCACGCTTTTTCGGCTGGTAGCCGGCGAGGTCGGCCTCGCTCAAGTCGCCCGGTCGCGCCGCACCGCGCACGGCGGCGACGATGTCGGTAGCGATGTCGCCCTCGTAGAAGGCACGTGAACCGTCGCGCGAGATGCGCCGAAGGGTGCGGCCGAGGTCGCGGTTGTAGAGGCGATCACCGGCCTGCTTCGGGCTGCCGTCTTCGCGATGGAACACGGCGCGTGCTGCCGCGCTTTGCTTCAGCCATCGGTCTGCCGCAATCAGCGAGGCCAGGCGCGGCGTGACGGCAAAGCCCTCATCGGCGATGCGCAGCGCCGGCGCAAACAGCGCCTGCCAGGCCATGCGTCCCTGTTCGCGATGGGCGGCCTCCAGCATGGCCAGCAGGCCTGGTGTGCCCACGGAAAGCCCGGAGGCCACGGCATCACCGAAACGCATGGGACGGCCCTCGGCGGTGAGGAAGTGTTCCGGCCTGGCCGCGGCAGGCGCGGTCTCGCGTCCATCCCAGGCGGCGAGGGTTTTCCGCTTCGCATCGTAGTGAATCAGGAAGCCGCCGCCGCCCAGGCCTGAGGACTGCGGTTCCACCACGCCCAGCACCAGTTGCGTGGCGATCGCCGCATCCAGTGCATTGCCGCCGGCATTGAGGATGGCGAGGCCGGCTTCAGCGGCCAGCGGATGCGCGGCCACCACCATGTGCCGGTGCGCGAGGGTGAGGACTTTTGCGGCGCGTCCGCTGGTGGCTTCCGGCGCCGCATCGGGTTGCCTCTGCGCCAGGGCCAGGCCCGGCGGGGCCAGCAGCGCGAGCAGTGCGAGCAGCGCGAGCAGCCTCGGCATGCCCGGGTGCCGGCGCCGGGCTCGGGTGCTGGCCGCGTCCAATGGGCAGCAAAAGCGGGGATCGCGCATGGTTGTCAGCAGGGAAGAGGAAGGACCGATCGGAGGCCGGAGTATGGGCCGGCCATCGCGTACTGTCACGCCGGCATGCTGTGGCCGGCCCTCGACCGGCTTATCTGCGCCATCCGGTTCGCCGTGCGGGGCGTAATACAATTCCTCCCTCCAGGCAGGGTCCCATGGCCGGGATCACCCTGATCATCGCAGCAGCCCCAATGAGGTCCACCATGATGCGTTCCATGAATCCGCTGTCTGCCAAGGCAGCCACTGATGCGGGCTGTCGTGCGGCCATGGCCTGCGGGGCTCTCGCCACCGCGGTGCTGGCCGTGCTGGCGCCGCAGTTGTCCTTTGCCCAGGCGGCCTATCCCGCTCGGCCGGTGCAGTTCATCGTCCCCTATGCCCCCGGCGGCAATGGCGACATCGTCGCGCGCATCGTGGCGCAGCGCCTGGGGCCGGTGCTCGGCCAGCCCATGTTGGTGGACAACCGGGCTGGCGCGGGCGGCAACATCGGCGCCGAGGCGGCAGCCAAGGCGGCGCCGGATGGCTACACCCTCATGCTGGGCACCAACACCCACGCCATCAACATGAGCCTGTACGCCAGGGTCAATTACGACTTTGCGCGCGACTTCAGCCCGATCAGCATGGTGAGCTCCGCACCGCTGGTGCTGGTGGTGCATCCTTCAGTGCCGGCGAAGAGCGTGGTTGAGCTGGTGGCCCATGCCAAAGCCAATCCGGGCAAACTCAACTATGGCACGGGCGGCAGCGGCAGTTCCGGCCACATTGCCGCCGAACTGTTCAAGACCATGACCGGCACCGACATCGTGCACGTGCCCTACAAGGGCGTGGCCCAGTCGCTCTCGGACACCGTGGCCGGCCAGTTGCAGATGGTCTTCAATGCCGCGTCCACCTCGGTGGCCATGGCGAATGCCGGCAAGGTGCGTGCGCTGGGTATCACCTCCATCAGGCGTTCAAACCTGGTGCCGGGCGTGCCCACCATCGCCGAATCCGGCGTGCCCGGCTTTGACGCCAGCATCTGGCAGGGCATTCTCGCGCCGGCAAAAACCCCCGCGGCCATCGTCAACCGGCTCAACAAGGACCTGGTCGTCCTGCTGGCCACGACGGAGATCCAGGACCAGTTCCGTGCCCAGGGCGTGGATCCCTCGCCTTCGACGCCTGAGGAGTTCGGCGCCTACATCCGCGCGGAAATCCCCAAGTGGGCCAAGGTCGTGAAGGCCTCCGGCGCGGTGGTGGAGTAATGGGTAGTCCGCAGGACGCCACAGCGGAAAGAGCTCCCTGGATATCGGAAGTGCTGGGCGGCTTTGCCGCAGGGCTGCGCTATGAAGACATTCCGGCGGCCGTGGCCGAGCGCGCGAAGTACCTGGTGCTCGACTGCGTCGGCATTGCGCTGGCCTCCACCAAGTTCGAATTCGCCGGCAAGGCGCTCGAGGGCCTGCTCAGCTTCGGCGAGGGGCCGCGTGCCGTCATCGGCATGGGCAGGCGCCTGGCGCTGCGCGATGCGGTGACCATGAATGGCGTGCTGATCCACGGCATCGACTACGACGACACCCACATCGAAGGCGTGGTGCATGTCAGCTCCAGCTGCTTCCCGGCAGCCTTCTTCGTCGCAGCCCAGGAAAAGGCGAACGGACGGGATTTCCTCGCCGCCTATGTGACGGCCATCGAGGCGGCCTCGCGCATCGGCATGGCCGCAGGCGGCGGCCTGCATCTCACCGGGCTGCATCCCACCGGCTCGGTGGCGGCTTTCTCCGCAGCACTGGCCGCGGGGCGCCTGTACGGCCTGGATGCGGAGCAGATGGTGATGGCCCAGGGCATTGCGCTCTCCACCATGGCGAGCAGCAGCCGCCAGTACAACCGCGAGGGCGCCTGGAGCAAGCGGCTGCATCCGGGCTGGGGCGCCACCGCGGGCATCACTGCGGCGGCCTTGGCGCGCTCGGGCTTCACCGGGCCGCGCGAGGCCTACGAGGGCGAATACGGCTTCTACCGCGTCTGCATGCCCATGCACATGGAACGCTACAAACCTGCGCTGGCCACCACCGGTATCGGCGAAGTCTGGGAGACCGGGCGCGTGGCCATCAAGCCCATCCCGGCCTGCCACCTGGTGCATGCCTGCGCTGACGCGGCCGTGTCCCTGGCCAAGCAGCATCAGCTGAAACCTGCCGACATCGCCTCCATCCAGGCGCTGGTGCCCAAGGAGGCCTATGCCGTGGTGTGCGAGCCGGTGGCGCGCCGCCGCCGTCCGGA